>NZ_JBHTLK010000276.1:0-8284 GCF_042678885.1 Saccharothrix hoggarensis | reverse complement strand
AGAACTACGACGGTTCCTGGACCGAGTACGGCTCGCTCATCGGCGTCCCCGTCGAGCTCGGCACCGGCAAGGAGGCCTGACATGAGCCTGGACGGCTGCGGCGCGCCCCAGCAGGGCGTTGACATCCAGGTCGGCGCGAACGAGGTCGTGCTGACCGGCAAGGTCCGCTCGGAGGGTGCTCCGGTCGGTGGCGCGTTCGTGCGCCTGCTCGACTCGTCCGGCGAGTTCACCGCCGAGGTCGTGTCCTCCTCGGACGGCGACTTCCGCTTCTTCGCCGCGCCCGGCACCTGGACGATCCGCGCCCTGCACCGGTCCGGCAACGGGCAGGCGTCGGTCAACGCGGAAGGGCCGGGCGTCCACCCGGTCGAGGTCGCGGTGGCCTGAGACCAGGGGAGCGCACGGGTCCGTCCCGGCGCTACCTCTCGCCGACCCCGGTGGCGTTCGCCACCGGGGTCGGCGGCTTTGCGGGGCAGGTGCCTAAACTGGGCGGGTGGAACACTTCTTCACAGGATTGCTGGTCCTCGTGTCCCTGCTGGTCGTGTGGTTCGCCGGGTACGTCGTGTACCGGCTGTACTCCGACCAGCGGTGAGCGACAACGGGCCCGTTCCGGGCAGTGGTGACGCGGCCGTCCGGGCCGCCGCTTCGCGCGCGTCGGTGACGGGCGCGCGCAACCTGCCGCAGTTCGACGACCTGCCGATCCCGGCGGACACGGCGAACCTGCGCTCCGGCCCCTCCCTGCACGACGCGTGCCTCGCGCTGCTGCCGCTCGTCGGCGTGTGGCGCGGCGAGGGCGAGGTCGTGTACCCGACGATCGACGGCCCGTACCGGTACGGGCAGCAGATCACGTTCGCGCACGACGGCCGGCCGTTCCTCTACTACGAGGCCCGGTCCTGGCTGCTGGACGAGAAGGGCGCGGTGATCCGCCAGGCGGCGCGGGAGACCGGCTTCTGGCGCCCGCAGGCGGACGACACGATCGAGGTGCTGATCACGCACAACACCGGGATCGTGGAGCTGTACTACGGCAAGCCGCGCACGCAGACGTCCTGGGAGTTCGGGACCGACGCGGTGATCCGCACGGCGACCGCCAAGGACGTCACCGCGGCCCAGCGGCTGTACGGCATCGTGAACAACGGCGACCTGGCGTACGTGGAGGAGCGGGCCATGGTCGGCCAGCCCCTCCAGCCCCACACGTCAGCCCACCTGCAGAGGTACGTGGGCTGAGCTGTGTTGAATGGCCGCTGCTCCGCAGACGGCGGCTCGGCCGCCCGGAAGTCGGCCGCTCACGCCTGATTCGCCGACGATCGAAAAGCGTGATCGCCGGCGAATGAGTCGCGAACGACCGACGCGGCCTCGCGGCGTGTGGTCGCCGGCCGAGTGGTAGTTGGCGCGGCCTCTCGGGGCGTGGTTGACGATTGGTTCGGGGTTGGGTTGGATTGTTCAACAATCCTCCTTTAGGCTGTTGTTATGCGGTTGCGGCGGTGTGGGGCTGACGCGGTGCTCGTCGAGGTTGGGTCGCTCGACGAGGTGGAGGCCGTGCGCGCCGCGGTGGCTGCGGCGCGGTTGCCCGAGGTCGTCGAGTTGGTGCCGGCCGCCCGCACGGTCCTGGTCGTGACCAGGGCCGGAGGCATCGAGGCGGTGCGGAGGGTTCTCGACGCGGTCGAGCCCGGCCGGCGCGTCGAGGCGCCGTCGACCGAGGTGGTGCTGCCGGTCCGCTACGACGGGCCGGACCTGGACCTGGTCGCCGAGACCGCGGGTCTCACAACGGCCGAGGTGGTCGCGTTGCACTCCGGCACGACGTACCAGGTCGCGTTCTGCGGGTTCGCCCCCGGCTTCGCCTACCTGACCGGCCTGCCCGAACCGCTGCGCCAGCCGCGCCTCGACTCGCCGCGCACCAAGGTCCCGGCGGGGTCGGTGGCCGTCGCGGGCGAGTTCACCGCCGCCTACCCGCTGGCCACGCCCGGTGGGTGGCGGTTGATCGGCCGCACGGACGCGCCGCTGTTCGACCCGCGCCGCGACCCGCCGGCCCTGCTCGCCCCCGGCCAGCGCGTCCGGTTCGAGGCGACCCGATGACGGCGCGCGCCCTTCGCCCCCGCACGGTCACGATCCTGAGCACCGGGCCGCAAGCGCTGGTCCAGGACCTGGGCCGACCGGGGCACGCGCACCTGGGCGTCCCGCCCTCCGGCGCGCTGGACCCGCCGTCGCTCAGGCTCGCCAACCGCCTGGTCGGCAACGCCGAGGACGCCGCCTGCCTCGAAGTCCTGCTCGGCGGCCTGGTGCTGCGCGCCAACGCCTCCTGCACGGTCGCGGTGACCGGCCCGTCGACCGCGGTCCTGGTCAACGGCGTGGCGCGCGACTCGCCGTTGCACCTCGCGCCCGGCGACACCCTCACCGTGGGCACGCCGCGGACCGGCCTCCGGTCGTACGTCGCCGTGTCCGGCGGCGTCGCCGTCCCACCCGAGCTGGGCAGCCGGTCCACCGACCTGCTGTCCGGCCTCGGCCCCGCGCCGCTGCGCCCCGGCGACGAGGTGCCGCTCGGCGACCCGACCGGGGTGCCGGTGGGCGTGGACGTCCTGGCGCCCCTGCGGGTGCCGGACGAGCTGGACGTGCCGGTCGTCGTGGGTCCGCGCGACGACTGGTTCGACTGCCCGGCCGACCAGCTCCGGGCGGGCCGGTGGACGGTGTCCGACCGCGGCAACCGGGTCGGCATCCGGCTCACCGGCACCGCGCTCGGCCGCACGCCGCGCCGGGTCGGCCGCGAGCTGCCCAGCGAGGGCCTGGTCACGGGCGCGGTGCAGGTCCCGGCGGACGGCCTGCCGGTCGTCTTCCTCGCCGACCACCCCACGACCGGCGGCTACCCGGTGATCGGCGTGGTGCCGGCGCACGCGCTCCCGCTGCTCGGGCAGGCCAGGCCGGGCACCCGGTTGCGGTTCTCGCCGCAGGGCTGAACGGACGCGATTGGTCTAGACCCAGTCGTTCGGGCGACCGAGCCGCCGTCTGCGGAGCAGCGGCCAAAGGCAGGGTCGCGTCGGTCTCCCGGGCGACCGAGCCGCGACGCCGGAGGCGGCGCGATCAGATTCAGTACTCCGACTCGTACAGCTCCGCCAGTCGGGTGTGCAGGTCGGTCGAGTCCGGCAGGGTCTTGTCGTCCAGCGTGTGCACGCGGGTGACCTTGCGGACGCTCGACACCAGGAACACGCCGTCCGCCGAGTACAGCTCCTCCACGGCGACCGGGCGGACCTCGGTGGTCCAGCCGGCGCGCTTGGCGGCGTTGAACAGGGCGGCCTGCGTGGTGCCGGGCAGGATGCCCAGGGTGGCGGGCGGCGTGGTGAGGGTGCGGCCGCGGGCCATGACCAGCGTGGACGTCGGGCCTTCCAGCACGGAGCCGGACGACGTGGTGAACACGACCTCTGCCGCGCCGCGCCGCTCGGCTTCGCGCAGCGCCGCCATGTTGACCGCGTACGACAGCGACTTCGCGCCGAGCAGCAGCCACGGCGCCCGGTCGGCGAGGCCGGGCTCGATGCCCCGGTCCAGCGTGACGGCGGCGATGCCCTCGGCGCGCTGGGCCAGCACCTTGGGCGAGATGTCCATGCCCAGGGCGAAGCCGGTGGGCGCGCCGTCACCGCCTTCGACGCCACGCGTGTAGACGAGCTTCAGCGCGACCTCCGCGCCGCCGGTCCAGTTGCCCAGCACCAGGGAGCAGGCCCGCTCGAACGCGGCCCGGTCCGGTTCGGGCAGGTCGAGCATCGCCGCGGAACGGGCCAGCCGGTCGAGGTGGGGGCCCAGCTCACGGGGCTTGCCGTCGACGACCAGGATCGTCTCGAAGACGCCGTCGCCGCGCACGAGCCCGAGGTCGTCGACCCGGATCAGCGGCGCGTCGGGGTCGGCCAGGGTTCCGTCGAGTAGTGCGAGCACGCGCATACCGCGAGCCTACTCACGGCCTACCATCGGATTCGTGGACACCGCCCGCGCGCCGCAGGCCCTTCGCCAGACACTGCACGAACGGGGCATGCGGATGACACCCCAGCGCCAGCTCGTGCTGGACGCCGTGCGCGAGCTGGGGCACGCGACACCGGAGCAGATCTGCCAACGCGTGCAGGTCACGGCCCCCACGGTCAACATCACCACGGTCTACCGCACGCTCGACCTGCTGGACCGGCTCGGCCTGGTCCGGCACACGCACCTCGGGCACGGCGCGCCGACGTACTCGGTGGACGAGCACGAGCACGTGCACCTGGTGTGCCACCGGTGCGGGCGGATGGACGAGGTGCCGTGCGAGCTGCTCTCGCCACTCGGGGGAACACTGCGGGGGCAGTACGGGTTCGAACTGGATGCGAGCCACCTCGCGCTGTCCGGCACGTGCCGCGAATGCCTGGCCGGAAGTGCCCAGAAGGAGTCCGAGTGAATTCTCCGCTGTTGACCGCACCGGGTGCGATCGCGCCGTTCGAGGGCGCTCCCGACCAGGGCGTGCCGTGGCACTTCGGCGACCCGTTCGCGGAGCAGCGCGCGGCGGCCCGGTCGGTGGCCGTGTTCGACCGCTCGCACCGGGCCGTCATCGCGGTGGCCGGCGACGACCGGCTGACCTGGCTGCACTCGCTGACCAGCCAGCACTTCACCGCGCTGGGCGAGGACCAGGGCACCGAGATGCTCATCCTCGACGTGCAGGGCCGCGTCGAGCACCACGCCGTGGTGGCGAACACGGGCGGTGTCGCCTACCTCGACACGGAGTCGTCGCGCGCCGCCGACCTGCTGACCTACCTGACCAGGATGGTGTTCTGGTCGAAGGTGGAGCCGCGGGACGCGTCGGCCGACCTGGCGGTGCTGACCGTGGTCGGGCCGGACGTGCCCGCGCTGTTCGACAAGCTGGGGCTGCCGCTGCCCGGCGGGCCGCACGGCGTCGTCGCGCTGGAGGGCGGCTTCGCGCGCCGCATGCCGTGGCCGGGGCAGGACGCCGTGGACCTGGTCGTCCCCCGGGCGGGTCTCGCGCGGTGGTGGGAGGACCTGACGGGCGCGGGCGCGCGTCCGGCGGGGAGCTGGGCGTTCGAGGCGCTGCGGGTGGAGTCCCTGCGGCCGCGGCTCGGCGTGGACACCGATGAGAAGACCATCCCGCACGAGGTGAACTGGATCGGTTCCGCGGTGCACCTGGACAAGGGGTGCTACCGGGGCCAGGAGACGGTGTCCAAGGTGCACAACGTGGGCCGTCCGCCGCGCCGGATGCTGCTGCTCCACCTGGACGGGTCGCGCGAGGTGCAGCCGGAGACCGGCGACCCGGTGCTGGTCGACGACCGGGTGGTCGGGCGGGTCGGCAGCGTGGCGCTGCACCACGAGCTGGGCACGATCGTGCTGGCGCTGGTCAAGCGGTCGGTGTCGCCGGAGACGGAGCTGCTGGTCGGCGCGGAGGACCGGCGGGTGCAGGCGACCGTCGACCCGGACTCGGTGCCGCCGGACACCCCCGGCCTGGGCCGCGAGGCGGCGCGCAACCTCGGCCGCTGATTCCGGACCGGAAAACCGGCGACCGCCCCTGCCTGCGGTTCCGCGCCCCGGACGGGTCGCCGGAGCGGTGACGGGGGCGGGTTCTGTGCCAGGATCACGGCATGTCCCGACCCGGATCCCACGGCACGCTGCTCACCGTCGCCCCCACCGGGGCCGAGCACGCGAAGGCCGACGTCCCCCAGCTGCCGGTCACCTTGGAGGAACTGGTCCGCACGGCCGAGGCGTGCGAGCAGGTCGGCGCCGCGATGGTCCACGTGCACATCCGCGGCGCGGACACCAGGCCGACGCTGGACCTCGGCCTGCTCAAGGAGACGGTCGCGGCCCTGCGGGAGCGCACGAACCTGATCGTGCAGCTGTCCACGGGTGGCGCGGTGACCGACCCGGAGGCCGACCGGCTGCGGGTGCTCGACGCCCTGCCCGACTCGGCGTCCTGCACCATGGGCACGGTGAACTTCGGCGACGACGTCTTCCTGAACCGCTGGGAGTTCGTCGTCGCGCTGCACAAGGGGATGCAGGAGCGGGGCATCGTCCCCGAGTACGAGATCTTCGACATCGGCCAGCTGGCGTCGTTGCGGCGGCTGCTGGACCAGCACGGGCTGCCCGCGGGCGGCAAGGTGCACGTCGACCTGGTCATGGGCGTGCCGGGCGGGATGCCGGGCGACGCGGAGACGCTGGTGGCGGCCTTGCGGCTGCTGCCGGACGGCGCGTCGTTCTCGGCGACGGGCATCGGGCGGACCACGTTGCCGGTGATGCTGACGGCGCTGGCCGCCGGCGGCCACCTGCGGGTGGGCATGGAGGACACCATCACGTACGCGAAGGGCCAGCCGGTCCGGGACAACGCGCAGCTGGTCGCACGTGCGGCGGGGTTGGCGAAGATCGCCCAACGACCGCCGCTGTCGCCCGCGGACGCGCGTGCCCTGCTGGGCGTGCGCAGTCCGGTACAGGTTTGAGACAACTTTGGAAGCAGGTTTGTGTTGGCGGGTGGACACGAACTACCGCAGGATGAGTACGTGATCGAGGTGCGTCCTGGCGGGCGCCGACGTATCGACCGGGTGCTCGCTCCCGACTACACCGAGGGGGTCGAGCGGCTCCCGCTCGCCGAGGTGCGCGCGTTGCGCGACGAGGCGGCGCAGGAGGAGACCGACCTGTCCTACCTCCGGAGACTCCTGCACGCGCGGATCGACATCGTGCGGGCGGAGCAGGAGCGGCGGACGTCGGGCGGCTCGGCGGTGGTGGACCAGCTGGCCACCATCCTGGCGTCGAACGCCGTCGGGCCGGCCACCGGCCTGGGCCGGTACCAGACGCAGGAGCCGTCCCGGGCGGAAGCGCACCGGCGGCACGTCGAGGCGCTCGTGTCGGACGTCGACCTGTCGGACGTGAGCGCGCTCTCGGACGACAAGCTGACCTTGGCGCTGCGGGTGTTCATCGGCGAGGAGGCCTCGGTCTCCGCGCGGCGGCGCGAGGTGCAGGCCGTGGTCGACTTCCTGAACGCGGAGATCGCCGGCCGGTACCAGAGCGGCAGCGCCTCGGTGGACGAGCTGCTGGCGGCGGAGCGGGGCTGGCCGACCAACCCCGGCCGCACCAAGGAGTAGCCCGCCCCGACGGCGTACCAGGATCTGGGATCACAGTCCCATGATCTGAACCGGCCGCCTAGCGTGGCCGGTTGATGGCACAAGACGCATCCGCGCCGCCGAGGTACCGGTGGGTGGTGCTCGCGGTCGGCGCGGTCGCGCAGGGCGCCAACGCCGCGGTGTTCCTCGGCCTGCCCGCGATCACCCCGCAGCTGCGCGAGCACTTCGGGCTGTCGCTGCCGCAGGTGGGGCTGCTGCTCGGCGCGGTGAACCTCGGCACGATGCTCACCCTCGTCGCCTGGGGCGCGGCGGCGGACCGGCACGGCGAGCGGCTGGTCATGACCATCGGCGGGGTCGGCGCCGCCCTCTGCCTGGCCCTGGCCGCGTTCGACGGGGCCGTGGTCGCCGGGGTGGCGCTGGTCGGCGTGGGGCTGTTCGGGGCGAGCGTGAACGCGGCCGGCGGCCGGGCCGTCCTGACCTGGTTCCCGGCCGAGCGCCGCGGGTTCGCGATGGGCCTGCGGCAGACCGCCACCCCGCTGGGCGCGGCGCTGGCCGCCGTGGTGCTGGGGGTGGTCGGGCTGCGGGCCGGGGTGCCGGTGGCGTTCCTGGCGCTGGCGGGCTTCACGGGGTTCGTCGCGCTCGCCGTGGCGCTGTGGATCAGGGAGCCGCCGTGGGCCGTGCGCTCCGGCAGCGGTCGGCACGGGGTCGTGCTGAAGGACCGGGACCTGGTCCGGCTGAGCGCGGCGAGCGGCTTGCTGGTCGTGCCGCAGTTCACCGCCGCCGCGCTGATGGTGGAACTCCTGCACGACCACCGCGGCGTCGCGGTCGGCGTGGCGGCCGGGCTGTTCGCCGCCGCCCAGGTCGCGGGCGGGTTCGGCCGGCTCGCGGTCGGGGTGTGGTCGGACCGGTCGGCCACCCGGGTCCAGCCGCTGAAGGCGCTGAGCGTGCTGGTCGCGGTCGGGTTCGCGCTCTGCGCGGCCCTGGACCGGGCGCCGGTGTGGCTGCTCGCGGCGGTGCTCGTGCCGACGGCGGCCCTGGCGCTGTGCTGGAACGGGGTCGCGATCACGGCCGCCGGCGAGCTCGCCCCGCCCGGCCGGACCGGGATCGCGCTCGGCATGCAGAACACGGCCAACTACCTGAGCGCCACCGTCACGCCGCCGCTGGCCGGGTGGCTCGCGGTGGGCGTCGGCTGGCCCGCCGCCCTGCTCCTGGCCGCCGCCACC
>NZ_JBHTLK010000275.1:0-8285 GCF_042678885.1 Saccharothrix hoggarensis | reverse complement strand
CGGCCGGGCCGACTCCGCCGCACCGGTCGGCCCGGCCGTCGGCGCGCCCCAGCTGTGCGGCAGCCGTGCGGGACGGCCGGGCTGGTGGACCCACCGATGCGGAACCGGCCGCCCGCCACCCATGCTGACGGCATGGCTGTCGATCCACGTGGTGCGGACTTGAAGCGGCTGCTCGCCGAGGACCCGGGCGGGCCGGTGGTCATGCTCAACCTGCTCCGGTTCGCCGAGGGCGGCCGGGCGTCGTACGAGCAGTACGCGCGGCGCCTGCGCGAGACGTTCCTGCCCCGCTACGGCGGCGAGATCGTCTACGCGGGCGCCGGCTCCACGGCCCTGGTCGCCGAGGACGGGCAGAGCTGGGACGCGGTGGTGGTCGTCCGCTACCCCGACCGGGCCTCGTTCAGCCGCATGGTCGCCGACCCGGAGTACCAGGAGGTGACCCGCCTGCGCACGGAGGCGCTGAGCGAGGCGGTGCTCCAGGCGACGGTCCCCTGGACGTGAGCCGGGGTACCGGCCCTACGCCTCGATGACCACCGGGATCACGACCGGGCGGCGGCGGTAGGCGCGCTGCGCCCACATCTGCACCTCGCGGCCGATGAGCCGTTCCAGCTCCACCAGGTCCGTGACGCGGCGCTCGCTCGCACCGGCCAGGGCCTTCTCGATGGCCGACGTCGCGGGTCGGAACGTGGTGTCGTCGTGCTCGAAGCCGTGCGCGATGTAGTCCGGCTCCTCGCTGAGCCGGCCCGTCTCGATGTCGATGATCGCGACGACCGTGATGACGCCTTCCTCGCCGAGGGTGCGGCGCTGGGCCAGCGACACCTCGGTGACCCCGCCCACGGTCTGCCCGTCGACGTAGATGTTCTCGATCGCGACCTTGCCGGTGACGTGGACGCGGCCCTCGTGCAGGTCGACGACGTGGCCGTTCGCGGCGATGGGCACCCGGGCGCGGTCCACGCCGGTGCTGATGGCCAGCTCGGCGTTGGCCCTCAGGTGGCGCGCCTCGCCGTGCACCGGCAGGACGTTCGCCGGCTGCACGATGTTGTAGCAGTAGACCAGCTCGCCGGCGCTGGCGTGGCCGGACACGTGCACCTTGGCGTTGCCCTTGTGCACGACCTTCGCGCCGAGGTCGGTCAGGCCGTTGATCACCCGGTAGATGGCGTTCTCGTTGCCGGGGATCAGCGAGCTGGCCATCAGCACGGTGTCGCCCTCCTCGACCTGGATCGAGTGGTCGCCCGAGGCCATCCGCGACAGCGCGGCCATCGGCTCGCCCTGCGAGCCGGTGCAGACCAGCGTCACCTGCCGGGGAGGCATCCGGTCCATCCGCTTGACGTCCACGACGAGGCCGTCGGGCACCTTCAGGTAGCCCAGCTCGGTGGCCACGGCCATGTTGCGGACCATCGAGCGGCCGACGAAGGCGACCTTGCGGCCGTGCTTGTGGGCGGCGTCGAGGACCTGCTGGATGCGGTGCACGTGGCTGGCGAAGCTCGACACGATCACCCGGCGCGGGGTGGTGCGGAACACCTCGTCGATCGCGGGCGCCAGGTCGCGCTCGGAGGTGGTGAAGCCGGGCACGTCGGCGTTGGTGGAGTCGACCAGGAACAGGTCGACGCCCTCCTCGCCGAGGCGGGCGAAGCCGCGCAGGTCGGTGATGCGGCCGTCGAGCGGGAACTGGTCCATCTTGAAGTCGCCGGTGTGCAGCACCAGGCCCGCGGACGTGCGGATCGCGACGGCGAGGCTGTCCGGGATGGAGTGGTTGACCGCGAGGAACTCCAGGTCGAACGGGCCGCGCTCGAGCCGCCGGCCCTCCTTGACCTCGATCGTGACCGGCGTGATGCGGTGCTCGACGAGCTTGGCCGCGAGCAGGCTCAGGGTCAGCCGGGAGCCGACGACCGGCAGGTCGGGCCGTTCGCGCAGCAGGTACGGCACGCCGCCGATGTGGTCCTCGTGCCCGTGCGTGAGGACGACGGCGACCACGTCGGCCAGCCGGTCGCGGATGCAGCTCCAGTCGGGCAGGATCACGTCCACGCCGGGCTGGTGCTCCTCGGGGAACAGGACCCCGCAGTCGACGACGAGCAGCTTGCCCTCGTGCTCGAACACGGTCATGTTCCGGCCGATCTCACCGAGACCTCCCAGGGCGATGACCCGGAGGGCGTCGGGAGCGAGGACGGGTGGAGGGGTGTGGGTTCGAGCCGTGGTCACACTCTAACGTTACGTGAGAGTATCGACGGGCGAAACAGCGCCCCCGGCGGACCGGTGCGCGGGCAGGTGGGCGCGCAGGGTGGAGGCGAAGTCCTCGGCGATGCGGAGCTGGCCGCGCAGCTCGTCGCAGCGCTCCTCGGCCGCCGCGTGGAACTGCGCCAGGCGGTCCAGGTGCTCGTCGCGGTCGACGTCGTCGGCGGCGGACAGCGCGTCGAGGATGGCCAGCAGCTCGCGCATCTCCTCCAGCTGGAAGCCCAGCGGCTTCATGCGCTTGATCACGCCGAGGCGTTCCACGTCGGGCTCGGTGTAGAGGCGGAAGCCGCCCTGGCTGCGCGCGCTGGGCACCACGAGGCCGACCTCCTCGTAGTAGCGGATCGTGCGCAGCGACAGGCCGGTCCGGTCGGCCACCTCGCCGATCTGCATGTGTCCGCCCACAAGGTCCCTTCCGCTGTCGATCGGGAGCACCGCCGCGCCACGGGGTCGCGGGTCGCGGGCGCGGCAAAGGCTACCGTAACGTAAGGGTAAGATTCCGGGGTTGTCGTCGTCGAGCCCTGGAGAACGCGCATGACCGCCGCCGGTCCGGTGACCGCCTCGTCCGCCGACGTGCTGCGGGAGGCTGACCGCCGGCGCACGTTCGCGGTGATCAGCCACCCGGACGCGGGCAAGTCCACGTTGACCGAGGCGCTGGCGCTGCACGCCAGGGTGATCTCCGAGGCGGGCGCGGTCCACGGCAAGGCGGGCCGGCGCGGCGTGGTGTCGGACTGGATGGAGATGGAGAAGGCGCGCGGCATCTCCATCACCTCGGCCGCCCTGCAGTTCGCGTACGGCGACGCCGTGGTCAACCTCCTCGACACGCCCGGCCACGCGGACTTCTCCGAGGACACCTACCGGGTGCTGTCGGCCGTCGACTCGGCGGTGATGCTGCTCGACGCGGCCAAGGGCCTCGAACCGCAGACGCTGAAGCTGTTCGACGTGTGCCGCCACCGGGGCATCCCGGTGATCACGTTCGTCAACAAGTGGGACCGGCCGGGCCGGGACGCGCTGGCCCTGTGCGACGAGCTGGTGGAGCGGATCGGGCTGCAGCCCATGCCGCTGACCTGGCCGGTCGGCGTGGCCGGGCACTTCCGGGGCGTGCTGGACCGCCGGGACGGCGACTTCATCCGCTACTCGCGCACCGCGGGCGGCGCCACGGCCGCCGGCGAGGAACGGCTCGACCCGGCGCGAGCCGAGGCCGAGGAGGGTCCGGAGTGGACGCGCGCGGTCGAGGAGGCCGAGCTGCTGGCCGCGTCGGGCGGCGACTTCGACCTGGCCCGGTTCCGCGACGCGACCGGGACGCCGGTGCTGTTCGGGTCGGCGGTGCTGAACTTCGGCGTGCGGCACCTGCTCGACCTGCTGGTGGAACTGGCGCCGCGACCCACCCCGCGCCCGGACGTCAACGCGCGGCCCCGCGCGCTGGACGCGCCCTTCTCGGCGTTCGTGTTCAAGGTGCAGACGGGCATGGACCCGTCCCACCGCGACCAGGTGGCGTTCGCCCGCGTCTGCTCGGGCGTGTTCGAGCGCGGCATGGTCGTCACCAACACCACCACCGGCAAGCCGTTCGCCACCAAGTACGTGCAGCAGGTGTTCGGGCAGCAGCGGTCCACTTTGGACGTCGCCTACCCCGGTGACGTCATCGGCCTGGTGAACGCCACCGCGCTGCGCGTCGGCGACACCCTGCACGCCGACCGGCGGGACGTGCGGTTCCCCGGCCTACCGAGCTTCGCGCCGGCCCACTTCGCGGTGGCGCGCCCGGCGGACCTGAGCCGGGCCAAGCAGTTCCGCAAGGGCATCGACCAGCTGGAGTCCGAGGGCGTGGTGCAGGTGCTGCGCTCGAACCGGCGCGGTGACGGCTCGCCGGTGTTCGCCGCCGTCGGCCCGATGCAGTTCGAGGTCGCGTCCCACCGGCTGAGCGCCGAGTTCAAGTCGCCGGTCCGGCTGGACCCGTTGCCGTACACCGTGGTGCAGCGGTTGGTCGACCCGGCGCAGCGGGCGTTGGTCGACGGCAACCGCAGCGAGGTGCTGACCCGTGCCGACGGCGCCGACCTGGCGTTGTTCGTGGACAACACCGCGCTCGGCGTGCTGCGCCGCCTGCACCCCGAGGTGGTGCTGGAACCGCTCGTCGCCGGCAACGGGTGACCGGGTCAGCGGTCGCGGCGCACGATCGCCTCGGCCAGGGCGGCGAGTTCCGCGCCCGCCCGCGGTGCGGGGTGGAGTGAGTCGAGGGCGCGCAGGGCTTCGGCGAGGAGCCGTTCCGCCTGCCGCTCGCTCCACGCCCGACCGCCGGCCGCCTCGACGAGCTCGGCCGCGCGCGCCTGCTCGGTCGGCGTCAGCGGGCCGTCCTGCCGGTACAGCTCGGCGAACTCGCGTCCCGCCGGCGTGCCGGACGCGAGCGCGGCGACCACGGGCAGGGACTTCTTGCGCGCCAGGAGGTCCGCGTGCACCGGCTTGCCGGTGACGGCGGGCTCGCCCCAGATGCCCAGCAGGTCGTCGACGTGCTGGAACGCCATCCCGAGGCGGTGCCCGAACATCCGCAGGCCCGCCACCCGGGTCGGGTCGCCGCCGCCGAACAGGGCGCCCAGGGCGCACGCGGTGGCCAGCAGTCCGGCCGTCTTGCGCTCCACCATCGCGAGGCACTCGGCCACGCCGACGTCGTGCCTGCGCTCGAAGGCGAGGTCGGTGTGCTCGCCCTCGACCAAGCCCTGCACGGTGGCGTTCAGCCGTCGCACGGCGGTCAGCGCTTCCGGGTGGCCGGAGTCGGCGAGCACGTCGAACGCCAGCGCCAGCAGCGCGTCACCGGTCAGCACGGCCGCGCCCACGCCGAACACGTGCCACGCCGCCGGTCGGTGCCGCCGGGTGCGGTCGCCGTCGAGGACGTCGTCGTGCAGCAGCGTGAAGTTGTGCACCAGCTCCACCGCCACGGCGGCGGGGGTGGCGGCGCCTGCCTCGCCGCCGACCGCTTCCGCCGCCAGCTGGGCGAGCACCGGGCGGATCGCCTTGCCGCCCGCCGCGTCGGTCGGCTCGCCGTGCTCGTCCCACCAGCCCAGGTGGTAGCCGGCGACGTGCCGGGTGGACGTGGGCAGGTCGTCGACGGCGGCCCGCAGCGCGGGGCCCACCACGGCGCGGCTCCACGCGGCGACCTCGTGCGGGGGTCGGGCACGGGTGTCGGCTTCGGGTGGCACCACGGCGTCTCCACGTCGGTGAGGTCGGGTGAGGGGGTCGGGCCAGGCGTCGGACCGGCGGGCTGACCGGGGTGTCGGTCCGGCGGGGCCGGGTCTGTGGGTGTCGGGTCAGGGTGGTCGGGCCGGGTGGGCGTCGGCCGGTTGCGGCGGGGCGGGTCAGGCGAGTTGGCGGTCCACCACGGCGGGCGACAGCACGTGCTGGACGACCATCGCCGCCGCGCCGAGCACGCCGCCGTCGTCACCGGCCTGCGACGGGACGATCCGCAGGTTCTCCGTGGCCAGCGGCAGGGAACGGCGGTAGATCGCCTCCCGCACGCCGGCGAGCAGCATCTCGCCCGCGAGCGCGACCGTGCCGCCGACGACGATCAGCGACGGGTTGAACATGCTCACGCACGCGGCAAGGACCTCGCCGATGTTGCGGCCCGCCTGCCGCACGACCTGGCCGGCTTCGAGGTTGCCGGACCGGACCAGGGTGACGACGTCGGAGCTGGTCCGCGCCTCGATCCCCTTGGCGCGCAACGAGGCCGCGATCGCGGCGCCGCTGGCGACCGCCTCCAGGCAGCCGTTGTTGCCGCAGCGGCACGGCACGTCGCCCGCGTTCGGGGCGAGGATGTGCCCGAGGTCGCCCGCCGCGCCGACGGAGCCGCGGTGCAGCTTGCCGTTGCTGATGAAGCCCGCGCCGATGCCGGTGGCGACCTTGACCACGATCAGGTGCTCGGCCTCGGGGAAGCACTTCGTGTGCTCGCCCAGCGCCATGAGGTTCACCTCGTTGTCCACCAGGACGGGCACGCCGAGTTCCGCGCCGATGCGGCCGGGCACGTCGTAGCCGTCCCAGCCGGGCATGATCGGCGGGTTGTTCGGCCGGCCGGTGGAGTGCTCGACCGGGCCGGGCAGGCCGATGCCGACGCCCGCCAGCCGCACCGACTCGAGGTCGCCCTCGGCGAGCAGCGACCGCCAGGCGGCGATCAGCCGGGGCAGCACGACGTCCGGGCCCTCGGCGATGTCCTGGTCGAAGCGGAGCAGCGCCAGCGGCGTGCTGGTCAGGTCGGTCACCGCGACGGTCGCGTGCGTCGCGCCCACCTCGGCGGCGAGGACGACCCTGGCCTTCGCGTTGAACACGAACCGGCCCGCCGGCCTGCCGCCGGTCGACGCCTCGCTCCCCCCGTCGCTGACCAGGCCCGCGTCGAGCAGCATGTCCAGCCTGGCCCGCACGGTCGACCGGGCCAGGCCGGTCACCGCGGTCAGTTCCGTGCGGGTGCGCGGCACGCCGTCGCGGAGGAGCCGCAACAGCTCTCCGGGGGAGGCGGTGCCGAGGGAGGGGACGTCGTCTTCCACCCCTCAATTGAACCAGAGTACTTACTCATTTGCCGTAATCCGCCGAAACCCGGCGGACTTTTGATTGACATCCGCCATTAGCCCTCCTAGCGTTCGCCGCATGACGCTGATCCACCTCACTCCCACGGCCGGGAGCAGGCGTGCCGAGCCCTTCTCCGGGGCCGCGTCGGTCGCGTGAGCGCTGCGCGGTAGCCGCTCGCTGGTCCGACGGTGAGGGTGGCGAAGGAGGGTGGCCAATGACGGACGAACCCACCGGGCTGTGGCTGATCGGGGCGCGGGGATCGGTCGCGACGACGGCGATCGGCGGGCTGGTGGCGCTGCGCGCGGGCCTGGCGCCGCCGACGGGGTGCGTCACCGAACGACCCGAGCTGGCCGGCGTCCCGCTGCCGGGCTGGGACGACCTGGTCGTCGGCGGGCACGACGTCGTCCAGACGCCGCTGGTCAAGCGGGCCGAGGCGTTGGCGGACAGCGGTGTGCTGCCGCACCGGCTCCTCGGGGCGGTCGCGGACGGGTTGACCGCCGCCGACGCCGAGATCAGGCCGGGCTACCACCCCGTGACGCACCGGGGCAGCCAGGCGGAGGCGGCGCGACGGCTCGCCGCCGACATCACCGCGTTCCGCGAGCGGCACGGCCTGGCGCGGGTCGTGGTGGTCAACGTGTCCTCGACCGAACCGCCGGCGCCGGCCACGCCCGAGCACGACGACCTGGCCGCGTTGGAGGAGGCGTTGGCCGATCCGGCGCGTTCGGTGCTGCCGCCCAGCTCGGTGGCCGCATACGCGGCGCTGAGCGCGGGTTGCCCGTTCGTGGACTTCACGCCGTCCACCGGCGTCGCGTTGCCCGCGCTGGACCAGCTCGCCCACCGGCAGCGGCTGCCGTACGCGGGCCGGGACGGCAAGACGGGGGAGACGTTGCTGCGCACGGTGCTCGCGCCGATGTTCACCGCCCGCGCGTTGCGGGTGCGGTCGTGGTCGGGCACGAACCTGCTGGGCGGCGGTGACGGCGCGACGTTGGAGGACCCGGCGCACGCGGACAGCAAGATCGCGTCGAAGGCACGCGGGCTCGCGGCGTTGCTCGGGGACGACGTCACCGCGCCGCTGCACATCGACAACGTCCCCGACCTGGGCGAGCGGAAGACCGCGTGGGACCACGTGTCGTTCGAGGGGTTCCTCGGCGCGCGGATGTCCCTCCAGCTCACGTGGACCGGTCTGGACTCGTCGCTGGCCGCGCCGCTCGTGCTCGACCTCGCCCGGCTGGTCGCCGCCGCGCACGCCGCCGGCGAGGTGGGCGCGTTGGGCGCGTTGGCGTTCTTCTTCAAGGACCCGCTCGGCAGCGACGAGCACCGGTTCGCCGAGCAGACCCGGGAGCTGTACCGGTGGGCGGGGGAGCTGGCGTGAGGGCGTACGCGGAGCTGGTGCGGGCCCCGGCCGCGTTGACGGTGCTCGGCGACACCCTCGCCGGAGCCGCCGCGGCCGGAACCGCGTTGCGGGGCAGGCGTTTGCTGCTGCCGTTGTCGTCGGTGGCGCTGTACTGGTCCGG
>NZ_JBHTLK010000274.1:0-8362 GCF_042678885.1 Saccharothrix hoggarensis | reverse complement strand
CGCGGCGGCCTGCGGGCCGTCGAGCAGGAACCGCGACGTCGCGGCCACGGCACAGCCGCACAGCACGGCGGCGCTCGTCAGGTGCCACGGGACAGGCACGGCAGGCCCCGCGGCGGCGGCCCCCATCAGACCGCCGACCACCGCACCGATGCTCCAGACGCCGTGCAGCGAGTTCAGGATCGACCGGCCGTACCGCCGCTCCTTGCGCAATCCCTGGGCGTTCGCGCCGACGTCCGCGATCGCGTCGAGCGAGCCCGCGACGAACAAGGCGCCGGACGGGAACGCCGCCACCACCGACCCGAACACCGCATTCGACAACCCGAGGCCGGCTTTCAGCTCCGGGTAGCGCGGCACCGCGTTGGCGAACACCGCGCCGTTGACGAAGAACAGGGCCGCCACGGCGATCCGCGCCCGCCGGGCGTCGCGGTCCGGTGGCGGAGGTGACGTCACGCGCACCAAGCATCGAGCCCGCCCCTACCCGGCGGCAGTGACGTGGGACACACAGGGGCCGCGGTCACGGTCTCGCGGTCGGGCGGCGGGGAGGAGATGATGCGGGGTGGGCCGGACGGGCGGGCCGGCGGGAGCGGGGACTGCGGTGGGTTCGACCGGCACCCGGCGGGTGGTGAGCCAGGACCAGGTGGTGCGCGGCGCGTGCCGGTTCTTCCTGCGGCACGGCGGCGTGGACATGGACGGGCTCGCGACGAGCCTCGCCATCAGCCGGGCGACGCTCTACCGCGTCGTGCACAGCCGGGACGGGCTGCTCGGCGACGTCCTGTGGCTGCTCGCCGACCGGCTCCTGGCCCGCGCGCGGGAGCAGCGCACGAACCCCGGCGTCGACGGCGTGCTGGAGGTGACGCGGCGGTTCGTGGACCAGCTGCGCGCCTCGGGGCCGTTCCGCGCGTTCCTCCGCGGCGAGCCGGACACGGCCGCGCGGGTGCTGTTCCAGGCGTCCGGCGGGGTGCACCGGCGGGCCGTGCTGGCGCAGAAGGAGATCTTGCTGGAAGTCGAGGGAGGGCCGTGGTCGGCGGCCGTCCTCGACCAGGTCGCGTTCCTCTACGTGCGGATCGTGGAGTCCGCGCTGTACGCCGAACTGCTCACCGGCACGCCGCTCGACCACGAGCTGGCCGAGCAGGCCGCCCGGACGGTGCTGCTCCAACACCGCTGAGCCAGACACCGCTGAGCCAGACACCGCTGAGCCCGACGCCGTTGCTGCGACAGCGGTCTCACGATCTCCACGCGTCCTGGTGCGGGCCGGCCGGACCTGGCTACGGTCGGCGACATCCCCAACCCCCATCGCTGTGGGAGCCGGTATGTCACCTTCCCCGTGGCGGCGCGTCGGTCTGGTCGCGGCCGTGCTCGGCCTCCTCGTCCCGACGTCCGCCCCCGCCTCCGCTTCCCCGTCCCCCGCGTCCGCGTCCGAGCTCGGGCCGACACCCCGGGTCGTCGGCCCGCTGCCCGGCGCCGTGCCGGGCGACCGGCTGGCCGACCGGATCGAGGACACCTACCCGTTCTTCTCCACGCCCGCGGACCTGGCCGCCGCCGGGTACGTCGAAGAGGAGTTCCACGTCTCCGGCACGGCCGACGGCTGGGCGGTCGACGGCACGAAGGTCGCCACCGGCGTGCCGTACACGACCCGCGTCATCGTGCGGCGGCCCGCGCGGGAACGCGACTTCAGCGGCACGACGCTGGTCGAGTGGCAGAACGTCACCGCCGGGTACGACCTCGACGCCCTGTGGAACGCCGAGTCGGTCATCCGCTCCGGCAACGCCTGGGTCGGCGTGTCCGCGCAACGCGTCGGCGTCGACCAGCTGCGCGGCTGGAGCCCCGCCCGGTACGGCGGCCTCGACGTGACGGGCGCCGGCCGCTTCACCGCCGACGAGCTGTCCTACGACGTGTTCACGCAGGCCGGGCGCGCCGTCGCGTCCGGCGCGGTCCTCGGCGGGTTGCGCGCCCGGACGTTGCTGGCCATCGGCGCGTCGCAGTCCGCGGCCCGGATGACCGTCCTGTACGACCGGGTCCTGCCGCAGCAGCAGCCGGTGTTCGACGGGTACGGCTACATCGTCGGCAACGCGCCGACGCGGGTCGGCGCCGAGCCGGTCTTCCAGGTGCTGTCGGAGACCGACGTGCGGACCGCCGCGCGTCCCGCCGACACGGACCGGTTCCGCCGGTGGGAGGTGGCGGGCGCGGCGCACTCCGGCCACGAGGGTCAGGTGTACCGCGCGCCGATCTCGGAGCGCGACCTCGGCGGCGCGCCGCAGTACGACTGCGACCGGCCGCCGTTCAGCCGGGTTCCGATGCACCACGTCACCGCGGCGGCCTACGAGCACCTGCGGCGGTGGGTCGAACGAGGCACGCCGCCGCCGACCGCCCGCCCGTTGGAGTTCGAGGCGGACGGCGTCACCAAGAAGCGGGACGCGCTGGGCCTCGCCCTGGGCGGCATCCGCCTGTCGCAGGTGACGGCGCCGAGGGCGCTGAACACCGGCGACAACACGGGCGTGACGTTCTGCCGCCTGTTCGGCTCCCACGTGCCGTTCGACGCGGCGACGTTGGCGCGGCTCTACCCGAACCGGGGCGACTACGTGCACCAGGTCGTGACCGCCGACGTCGCCAACGTGCACGCGGGGTACCTGCAGCACGCCGACGCGCGGCGCAACCTCGCCGACGCCCTGACGACCGGAGGACAACGATGAGGATCGCGGTGACGACGCTGGTCCTGGCGCTGGTGTCGACGGTGGCCGCGGCGCCCGCCGCCTCGGCGCACGGGCTCACCGCGGTGGTCTTCGTGCACGGCCAGCAGGGCTCGGCGCAGCAGTGGCAGTCCAACGCGAAGCGGTTCTCCGGCAACGGCTACCCGGACCACCTGCTCCACGCCTACGAGTACGACACGACGGTCCCGACCAACGACCGGGCCGTCGCCGACCTGGACGCGTTCCTCGCCGGCGTCCGCGCCCGCACCGGATCGTCCACTGTGGACGTGATCGCGCACTCCCGCGGCACGGCGGTCATGCAGGCCTTCCTGTCCACGCCGGCGCGGGCCGCGGTGGTGCGCAAGTACGTCAACGTCGACGGGCGTTCCAGCACCGCGCTGCCCGGCGGCGTGCCGACGCTCGCGCTGTGGGGCAGCGCCCAGCCGAACGGCTCGATCGGCGGCGCGACCAACGTGTACCTCACCACCCTGGGGCACACGGAGACCACGACGTCGGCGGAGGGTTTCGCGCACATCCACCGGTTCCTGCGCGGCCGGCCCGCCGTCACCACGCACGTCGTGCCGGAACCGCCCGGCCGGGTGGAGATCGCGGGCCGGGCGCTGTACTTCCCGCAGAACGCGGGCATCGTGGCCGAGCTGCGCGTCTGGGAGCTCGACGGGCGCACGGGCGCGCGGCTCGGCGACGCCCGGCACAGCGTCCGGACCGGGTCGGACGGCTCGTTCGGGCTGCTGCGCGTGAACGGCCGCAAGCACTACGAGCTGGAACTGGTGCGGGAGGGGCAGCAGCCCCACCACTTCTACTTCGAGCCGTTCGAGCGCAGCGACCGGTTCGTGCGGTTGCAGGTGTCGCGGCCGGGCGGGATCGGCGACGTCGTCGACCGGTGCGCCACGCACACCGCGCTCACCGTCGTCCGCAACCGCGAGTGGTGGTCCGACCAGCCCGACCGGGACCGGCTGGAGTTCAACGGGGTCGACGTCCTCGCGCCGCCCGTCGCGCCGAAGGTCCGCCAGGTCATCGCCGCGTTCGCGTTCGACGACCACTGCGACCGCGCGGCCACGCCGGGCGTCGTGCTGCCGCCGTTCGCAACGCTGCCGTTCCTCACCGGCGTCGACGCCTACCTGCCGGCCCAGGCCGACGCCGGCGGCACGATCCACGTCACCCAGACCGCGCGCGGGACGGGCGGCCGGACGCGCACGATCGCCGTGCCGAACTGGCCGTCGGACGGGCACGGCGTCACCGTCCACTTCAACGACTACCTCGCCGGCGGAACCGGAGGCCACGCCACCGCGTCCCCCTGAGCGGAGAAGGGGGTTCGGTGGTCGAACGCGTGTCGCGGTGGCGGTCCCCGCGGTGGTCCCTGGGCGCGACGGCGGTGGCCGTGCTGCTCACCGCGTGGGCGGGCAGCCCGCCCGGGGGCTACTACGGGGTCGCGTTGGTCGCCTTCCTGGCCTGGGCGGTGGCCGCGGTCCTGTGGCTGACGGCGCTCGGCGCGGCGATGGTCGCGCTGCCCGCGCCCTTCCTGGCGCACGTCCGCCGGCTGTGGCCGTTCCTGGTGGTCCCCGCGCTGGCGGTGGCCACCGGGACGGCCCTCGAGACCGGCCTGGCCCGGCGCGTGGCGTTCGAGGCGCACCGGTCGGCGCTGTCGGCGCTGGTGGCGGAGGCTGCGGCGACGCCGGACCCGCGGATCGTGGACCGGCGGGTCGGGCTGCACCTCGTGCGCTCGACCAGGGTGGACCCCGCCACCGGCTGCACCCTGATGACCGTGGAGGACGCGGGCTTCCTCGACTCCCGGGGGTACGCCCACTGCCCGAACGGGGCGCCGCCGAACGTCGTGGAGGCCGACGTGGTGACGTACCAGCCGATCGACGGGCCTTGGTACGAGTTCTCGCTGGTGTGGTGAGCCCCTGAGCTCCCCCGGAAACGCGTTCCGACCACGCCGTTCCCTCAGGTACGCTCCGGCGCCGGTTCGCGGCCAGTGACGTGGGGGGATGCGTGTTCCGTTCGGTGCGTGGGCTCGGGGTGGCGTTCGCCGTCCTGGTCGGGATCACAGTGGTGTCGGACGTCCTCGTGACCGCCTGGGTCTGGCGGCTGCGGGACGTGCTCGACGACTACCTCCACGACCTCGTCGGCGAGGCGGAGCTGAACGGCGAGCTCGCCGCGAGCGCCGCGCTCGGAATCCTCAACACCGCCCTCTACGTGGCCACGGGCGTCGTGTTCGTGGTGTGGCTGTGGCGGGTGCGCCTCAACGCCGACCTCATCGCGCCGCACGCCTCCCCGTACCGCCGGTCGTGGGTGATCTGGGGCTGGCTGCCGATCGTCAGCCTGTGGATCCCGCGCCGGCTGGTGGCCGACGCGTGGGACGTGAGCCGAACCCGGCACGAGTCGGCGGGCGGGCACGGCCTGGTCAACCTGTGGTGGGGCCTGTTCCTCGGCTACCAGGTGCTCGACCGCGTCGCGGACCGCCTGCTGGCCCGCAGCGAGACGGTGGACGGGCTGGGCACCGGCGCGCAGGTGCTGACCTTGGCGACGGCGCTGTCGGTGCCCGCGGCGGTCGTGGCCGTGCTGGTGGTGCGGCGGATCGGCGAGTGGCAGTCCACGCCCGGGTTCGTCACGCCGGACGAGGTCGTCTCGCCGATGGCGGCCGGGCTGTCGCCGGTCGACTGGCCGGGCGCGGCCCTGCCCTCCAACCCCGTGATCGCCCCGCCGCGCCACGACCCGCGCTGGCGGCGGCCCGACTAGGAGCCGGCCGGGCCCGTCAGCCGAGGGCGGCGAGCGCGACGTGGACCATGGCGCGCACCCCGATCGGCAGGGCGCGTTCGTCGACGCGGAACGTCGGCTGGTGCAGGTCGCCGTGCGGCCCCTCGCCGGACCACGTGCCGAGCCGGGCGTACGAGCCGGGCACGTGCTGCACGTACCAGCCGAAGTCCTCGCCGCCGCACGACTGGGTGGTCGACGTGACGGCGTGCGGGCCGAGGGCGTCGGCGATCGCCGTCTGGAGCAGCGCGGTGCTGTCCGGGTCGTTGTCCACCACGGGGACGGCGCGGACGTGGTCGAGGCCGAACCGGACGCCGGTCGGCCGGAGCAGCCAGCCGACGATCTCCTCCACCAGCGCGGGGAGCTGGGCGTTGACCGCCGGGTCGCCGGTGCGCAGGGTGCCGCGCAGGACGCCTTCGCGCGGCGTCCCGCACGGCGTCTCCGGCGCGTCCATCAGGCCCCACGCCAGCACCGTGCCCGACCGGGGGTCGACGCGGCGGGCCAGCATCGCGGGCAGCCCGGTGGCGACCACGCCGAGCGCGTGCACGACGTCCGCGCTGAGTTCGTCGCGGGTGCCGAACCGGGTTGTCGCGGCGACCCGCAGTTCGAGCATGTCGCAGGCCGAGGTGACCGGGCCGCTCCGGGTGCCGATCCGGCCGACCTCCACCTTCGGGTCGCAGTGCAGGCCGAAGATCCGCTCCACGCCGTCGAGCCCGCCGGCCGCGATGACGTCCAGCGCTCCGCCCGGCTCCTCCTCCGCGGGCTGGAACAGCAGCCGCACCCGGCCCGGCAGGTCCGGCGCGGACGCCAGCGCCGCCGCCGCGCCGAGCAGGATCGCGGTGTGCACGTCGTGGCCGCACGCGTGCGAGACGCCCGGCACGCGCGAGGCGTAGGAGAGGCCCGTGCTCTCGGCGACGGGCAGCGCGTCGATGTCCGCGCGCAGCGCGACGCACCGCGGCCCCGTGCCGACCTCGCACAGGACGCCCGTGCCCACCGGCAGCACGCTCGGGCACAGGCCGAAGCCGCGGAGGAGGCCCACGACCATCTCCGTGGTGCGGGTTTCGCGGCGCATCAGCTCCGGGTTCGCGTGCAGCGTCCGCCGCCACGACATGACCCGGGTGAGGTTCGCCGCGAGCCAGTCGTCGAGCCACCTCGGGCCGCGGCCGGCGGCCGGGTCGGCCACCGGCACCAGGTCCTCGACCGCCGAGCCGAGCGGCACCACGTCGGCAGGCGCCACCGCGGCGGTCGTCACGTCGGCGGGCGTCACCTCTGCGGGCGGCGGGACCA
This sequence comes from Saccharothrix hoggarensis, assembly GCF_042678885.1. Taxonomy (GTDB): domain Bacteria; phylum Actinomycetota; class Actinomycetes; order Mycobacteriales; family Pseudonocardiaceae; genus Actinosynnema; species Actinosynnema hoggarensis. The sequence goes on along the minus strand of NZ_JBHTLK010000274.1, from coordinate 1,613 downwards.
GGTCGCGCGCAACAGGCTTCATGGTGGCTCGCCGTTCGTGCCAGGGCGTCAGCCCGCCTCCGGTGCGGCACGTCCCCGTGCCGTGGCCACATCCTCGCCCACGGTCCCGGCAAGATCCACGCGAACCGCCCGTTCGGGTGGCCGCGGGTGGACGCCGCCGTCACCCCACCGGGGCGTGGGCGAGGCGCTCCACGAGCTGGAGGCAGGCACGTCCGTTGTGGTAGCAGCACTTCCACTCGCCCGCCGCGTCCATCGGCACCGGCGCGTTGGCGGAATCCCTGGCGGACAGCCACTCCCCGGTCGGCCGCGGGTCGACCAGGTCGGTGGTGATGTAGTGCCACGTGTCGCACGCGAGCGCGTGGAACGCGGGATCTCCGGTGCGCTCGTGCGCGTTGAGGAAGCCCACGACCGCCTCCGCCTGCACCCACCACACCCGCGTCGCGTCGAGCCGGCCGTCCACCGACTCGTTGGCGACCGAGCCGTCCGGCAGCACCGCCCGCGCCGCCGTGCCCTCGGCGAGGCCGACGACGAGGTCCGGCACGTCCGCGCCGATCTCCCGCGCCGCCTCGTCGACCAGCCAGCTCGCCTCGATGTCGTGCCCGAACGACAGCACCTCCTCCAGCTCGCGCCAGTCGCGGTCGAGGAACACGCGCAGGGACCGGCGGCGCGGGTCGTAGAGCCGGTGGCGGAAGGTGTCCAGGAGCGCCGCGATCCGCGCCGCGACGTCCGGGGAGGGCGCGACGACGTGGTAGGCGGTCAGCGCCTCCAGGACGTGCAGGTGGGTGTTCATGGTGATGTCGGCCCGGTCCGTCCCGCCGAGCAGGACGTTCGGCTTCGGCGTCCACGAGCGGTCGAACTGCTCGCGGTACGCGCCGGTCGCCGGGTCGAACCCGACGCCGGTCACCACCTCGTACAGCTCCCCCGCCCGCGCCAGGGCGTCCGGCGACCCGGTGGCGCGGTGGTACTCGCTGAACGCGTACAGCGCGAACGCCTGGGCGTAGACGTGCTTGTCGGTGTCCGCCGGCGCGCCCGTGTGGTCGACGGACCAGAACACGCCGCCGTGCACGGGGTCGATCACGTGCCGGGTGAGGAACCGGTGCGCGTGGTGCGCGGCGGCCAGGTACGACAGGTCGCCGAACGCGCGGTAGGCGGCGGAGAAGGTCCACAGGAACCGGCACGCCATGACCGCGCCCTTGTCCGCGGTGGTGTCGACGACGAGGTCCGCGTCCACGCGGCCGTGGATGCCGCCGTGCACGCGGTCCGTCAGGCCCAGCCAGAACGGCAGGATGCGGTGGCGCAGCTCGGTCTCCGCCGCCTGTCGCAGGGCGGCAGCAGTCGGAGTCGCGCGCAGCTTAACCGGTTTTGTCTCGTGGGCCATGTGTCGGAGGCTATCCATCGCCAACCAGGACGACCATCGCATCCCACTTCTGAAGACGGTTGCTTAACCGGTTCTTCACACCCGCACCCGAAGTGGAGAGAGTCATGAACGACACCTCGACCGTGCCGCCCCTGGTCGCCGAGGCCGGAGCGCGGGCGCGCGCACGCGGGTTCGGCCAGTCCTGCGAGCACCCGGTCGGCCCGCTCCTCGCGGCGCTCGCCGCGGCCGTGCCGCG
>NZ_JBHTLK010000273.1:0-8370 GCF_042678885.1 Saccharothrix hoggarensis | reverse complement strand
GGGTACCAGCCGCACGGCCCGGCGCGGCCGCACGACCGGGGCCGTACCCGCGGCCGCGCTCGCGGCGTCGGCGCGCCGCTCCAACTCGGAGAAGGCGTCGTGGAGGGTGCGCAGGTCACTCATGAGGTCTCCTGGAAGTCGCGGGCGCCGGCGGTGGCGAGGTCGATGCGCAGGGCGTTGAGCGCGCGGTGGATCTGGCTGCGTACGGTCGGTTCCCGGCACCCCAGCTGTGCGGCGATCTCCCTGTCGGACAGGCCCGCGTAGTAGCGCAGGACCACGGCCGCACGCTGCTTCCTGGGCAGGGCGGCGAGGCGGCGGATCATCGCGTCCCGCTCGGCCCGCTCGTCCGCGCCGTCGGGGATCACCGCCGGCTCGACCTCGGCGCGCGGGGACGTGCGGGTCAGCCTCCTGCGCCAGGACAGGTACTCGTTGACGACCATCCGCCGCACGTAGGCGTGCGGCTCGGCCATCCCCGAGATCCGATCCCAGCGTTCGAACGCCCGTCCCAGCACGTCGCTCACCAGGTCCTCGGCCAGCCACGTCCGGCACGTCAGGACCGTGGCGAACCGCATCAGCGCGGGACGCTGCCTTGCCACGTACTCAGTGAACTCCACCGGCAACTCCCGATCATCGACTCGACCTCGATCTCGCACCCCTAATGCGACAGCGACCCCTTTCGTTGCATTCGGCCTTCCAACGGCCGCTGGGAGACCCGTCCCCCTACCGGCAGGACCAAAGGTCGCATGCGTGCCTGATCCCCCTGGGTCCGCACCGGATACCGGCTTGACGGTTGTCACAGGGCAATCACAGAGAGTATGGTCTAGACCTGCCGCCGCGTTTGGGTGAACGCCTGTTCCCGCCCACACGCACTCGGGTTGGCGTTCGCCACAAGCGTTTCCGCCCATCCCGAACAGAGGAGTCCACATGTCACTCCGCCGAAGGATCGCCGCGGTGGCGGCAGGCATACTCGCCGCGCCACTCGTGACGGTCGCCCTGCCCTCGGCGCCGGCCTTCGCGCACGGCTACGTGTCGTCCCCGCCCAGCCGTCAGGCCCAGTGCGCCCGCGGGGTCGTCCCGTGCGGCGCCATCAAGTACGAGCCGCAGAGCGTCGAAGGCCCGAAGGGCCTGCGCAGCTGCAACGGCGGCGTGGCGCGGTTCGCCGAGCTGAACGACAACACCAAGGGGTGGCAGGTCGCGAACACCGGCCGCACCGTCACGTTCAACTGGACGTTCACCGCGCGGCACCGCACCGCGAGCTACGAGTACTACGTCAGCGGCCGGCGGGTCGGCTTCTTCGACGGCGGCAACCTGCAGCCCCCGGCCACCGTGTCCCACTCGGTGAACCTGGGCGCCTCCGGCCGCCAGACGGTGCTCGCCATCTGGAACATCGGCGACACCGCGAACGCGTTCTACGCCTGCATCGACGTCAACGCGAGCTGACCGGGGTGAGGAGCGGGGCGCGCCTCGGCGCGCCCCGCTCCGCCCGCCCGGATCAGGCGGTGAACCCGCCGTCGACGTGCAACTGCGCGCCCGTCACGTACCGGGCCGCGTCGGACGCCAGGAAGGCCGCGGCCGCGGCCACCTCCGACGGCTCCGCGTACCGCCCGACCGCGGTGAAGCCGCGCACGGCGTCACCGGCCGGCCCGTCGGCCGGGTTCAGGTCGGTGTCGGTCGCGCCGGGGTGCAGGAGGTTCACCGTGATCCCCCGCGGCCCCAGCTCCCGCGCCAACCCCTTCGTCAACCCCACCAACGCGCTCTTGCTCGCCGAGTACAGCGAGAACCCGGGGAACACCACGCGCTCGGCGGCGTTGCTGCCGATGCTGATGATCCGCCCGCCGTCGCGCAGGTGCGGCAACGCCGCCTTGACCGCCACGAACGCGCCCCGCACGTTCACGTCGAAGGTCCGGTCGAAGTCGGCCGCGGTCAGCTCCTCCACGGGCGCGACGATGAACGCGCCCGCGTTGTTGACCAGCACGTCCAGCCGGCCCAGCACCGACACGGTCTCCTCGACCGCCGCGGCCACCGCCTCCGGGTCGCCGCTGTCCGCCCGCACGGCGACCACGCGCCGCCCGAGCCCCTTCACCCGGTCTGCCACGTCGCCCGGGTGGTTCCGGTAGGTGACCGCGACGTCCGCGCCCAGTTCGGCCAACCGCACCGCGATCGCCGCGCCGATACCCCTGCTGCCGCCCGTGACGAGGGCGACCTTGCCGTCGAATTCCATGCCACCGATCCTGCGGCGCGACGGCGTCGCGATCCGGCGGGAAACGGACCTCGCGGCCGGTCGCGAAATTCCCGTTGCGAGCCGCCCCGGCGCTCGCATAGCGTTCGCGGTACACGAGGAAGGAGGTGGTCCGAAGTTGACTGGCTGTAGGACTCTGCGTGAGGTGGCTGTCCGCTAGGACCGGCCTTTCCCAGGTGGTCTGGGCGAATCCCAGGCAGCCACCCGGCCCCCGTGACCCCGAGCCCAGTCCAGCTCGGCCCGCACCTGGTGCGGGAAGCGGTCAGGGGGCCGTTTCACGTTCCGGGACGCGCGGCTTCACGTTCCGGGACGCGCGGCAAGCCACGTGACGTTGCCGACGTGCTGCTCCCCGCGGCGGGCCGCTTCACGTCCCCAGGTGTTCGCGCACCACCTTCAGGTCCGCCAGGAACCCCTGGTACGCCTCGGTCCGGTCCGGCGCGCGCAGCACCGCCGACGGGTGCACGGTGGCGATGACGTCCACGTCGTACTCCTCGGCGCGGGTCACCCGCCCCCGCTGCTCGCTCACCTTGAAACCCGTGCCGAGCACGGCTTTCGCGGCCGTCGCGCCCAGGCACACCACGAGCGCGGGCCGCACCCGCGCCACCTCGGCCCGCAGCCACGGCAGGCAGGCCGTGACCTCGCCCCGCGCCGGCGTCTTGTGGATGCGCCGCTTGCCGCGCTCGGCGGGCACGAACTTGAAGTGCTTGACCGCATTGGTCAGGTAGACGCCCTCACGGGCCAGGTCGGCCTCCGCGAGGGCCTTGTCCAGCAACCGGCCCGCGGGCCCGACGAACGGCTCGCCCTGCCGGTCCTCCACGTCGCCCGGCTGCTCGCCGACGAGCATCAGCCTGGCGTCCTCCGGTCCCGCGCCGAACACCGTCTGGGTGGCCGGCCGGTACAACTCGCAGCCCCGGCAACCGGCCGCCGCACGGCGAAGCGCCGCCAGGTCCGCGCCCTCGGGCACGAACTCGGCGGCGCTTCGCGCTGCGGCGGAGGTCCGACTAGCGGTTGTCGCCACGGAAGGCGTCCTTGACCTTCTCACCCGCCTGCTTGAGGGAGCCCTTGGTCTGCTCGGCGCGGCCCTCGGCCTGCCACTGCTCGTTGTCGGTGGCGTCGCCGACAGCTTCCTTGGCCTTGCCCTTGAGCTCTTCGGCCTTGTTGCTGAACTTGTCGTCGGTCCCCATGACCGGCTCCTCTCCGTCGGCTCACGTTCTGGTTCAGGGATACCCATCACCCGGTCGTGGAAACGCCGCCGACGGAGAGCGCACGTCCCCGCTAGCACGTCCGCGCAGGTGGCGGCACCGCCAAGCAGTCCGCCACCGGCCCGGCGAACGGCGGTCCGGGAGGTTCCGGCCGCGTGGAAGCCCCTCCCGTTGCAGCCCGCCGCCCTCCCTCTACTACGGTGATCGTCTACGCGGTTGAAAAGCCAGCCGCAAGCCACCCGGCGCCCGTGAGGGCACCAGGGTCAGCGAGAGCTGTGGGCTTGCCGGTGCTGGCACCCGCGTGTCCTGGAGCTCTCGCGCTACTGGCCTGGCTGACCGGTACCGACGTGCGAGAGAGGAGCCCGACCGTGGTCGGGGACAACGGCCGTGACGATTCGCTGACCGCGCGGATCGCCAGCCTCGAGGCCGAGGTGGTGGGGCTGCGCAAGGCGGTGCAGACCCGCACCGTGATCGGGCAGGCCACCGGCTTGATATCGGCCGTCCAGGGCTGCACGCCCCAGGAGGGGTTCCAGCTCCTGGTCCGCATGTCGCAGCACCACAACGTGAAGCTGCACACGATCGCGCTGAAGCTGCTCGACCTCTCGACCGAACTGGGGCCGCGCCAGGCCGTGCGCGCCGTGCACTCCCCCGTCGAGCCCCGCCACCGCGCCGCGGCCTCCGAGTGGCCCGGCGCCGACGTCGTGCACGCGGCACGGCGGCTGGTCGCGGCCTACGACGCGGCGCAGGGCTCCGGCGACGACCGGCCGGAGGTGCGAAGACAACTGGCCGACCAGGTCACCCTGGCCGGCCAGCTGCTCGCCGAGAAGCTCACCGAGGTGGGCTGGCTGCCACTGGACCCGGTGGAGTGAAACCCGTTGGAGTGGGACCCGATGGGGTGACCTCGACGATCGCGAACGCGTCACCGGGCAGGCGCACCGCCTGCCCGTCCACCTCCACCTCGGCCGACGCGAGCAGCACCGCGCCCGCCTCGGCGTCGAGCCGCACCTCGGCGGCCCCGCCCAGGTTGCACACCACGCGCAGCGCCCCGCGGTGCAGCACGAGCACCGAGCCCTCCTCGCGCACCACGAACCGGTCCAGCCGCGGGTCGGCCAGCTCGGGCCGCGACCGGCGCAGCGCGATCAGCGCCCGGTACACGTCGAACAGCTCCACGTGGCCCGGTGTGGTCACCTCGTCCCAGCGCAACGTGGACCGGCGCACGGTCTCCGGGTCCATCGGGTCGGGCACCTCCGACTCGCCCCACCCGTGCCGGCCGAACTCGCGCCGCCGCCCCGTGCGCACGGCCTCGGCCAGCTCGGGGTCCGGGAACGACGCGAAGAACTGCCACGGCGTGCTCGCCGCCCACTCCTCGCCCATGAAGATCATCGGCGTGTAGGGGGAGGACAGCACGATCGCCGCGCCCACCGCGAGCCGCTGCCACGGCACCGTCGCCGACAGCCGGTCCCCGGTGGCCCGGTTGCCGACCTGGTCGTGGTTCTGCAGGTAGGCGAGGAACCGGTGGCCGGGCAGCCGGTCGCGGTCCACCGGGCGGCCGTGGCGCCTGCCCCGGAACGACGACCACGTGCCGGCGTGGAAGAACACCTCGCGCAACGTCCGGCCCAGCGCGCCCTCGAAGTCCGGGTAGTAGCCGAACGTCTCCCCGCTCAACGCGACGTGCAGCGCGTGGTGCAGGTCGTCGGACCACTGGGCGTGCAGGCCGTAGCCGCCGCCCTCCCGCGCCGTCACCAGCCGGGCGTCGTTGAGGTCCGACTCGGCGATCAGCGTCAGCGGCCGGCGCACCGCGGCGGACAACGCCTCCACCTCGACGGCCAGCTGCTCCAGCACGTGCAGCGCGCTGCGGTCCACGAGGGCGTGCACGGCGTCGAGCCGCAGCCCGTCCACGTGGAAGTCCCGCAGCCAGCCCAGCGCGTTGTCGATCACGTACCGGCGGACCTCGTCGGAGCCCTCGCCGTCCAGGTTCAGGCCCGGACCCCAGTCGTTGCTGCCCGCGAAGTACGGCCCGAACCGGTCGAGGTACGCGCCGGACGGCCCGAGGTGGTTGTAGACCACGTCCAGCAGCACGGCCAGCCCGCGCGCGTGGCACGCGTCCACGAACCGCTTGAACCCGTCCGGCCCGCCGTACGGCTCGTGCACCGCGCCCCACAGCACCCCGTCGTAGCCCCAGCCCGCGGTGCCGTCGAACGAGTTCACCGGCATGACCTCGACGTGCGTGACGCCCAGCTCCACCAGGTGGTCCAGCCGCTCCACCGCGCCGTCGAACGTGCCGGCCGGCGTGAACGTGCCGATGTGCAGCTCGTAGACCACCGCACCCGGCAGCGCGCGACCCGTCCACGCCTGGTCGGTCCACTCGAACGCCGAGTGGTCGTACACGCGGGACGGGCCGTGCACGCCGTCCGGCTGCCACCGCGACCGCGGGTCGGGCAGGGCGTCGCCGGAGTCGTCCAGCACGAACGCGTAGTCCGTTCCCGCCGCCGCGGGCACGTCCGAGCGCCACCACCCGTCCGGGCCGGCGGTCATCTCGTGGTCCCGACCGTCGACCCGGACCCGGACGCGGTCGTGCGCGGGCGCCCACACCGAGAAAGCCACTGATCTCCTCAGTCCGTCTGCCGGTCCCGCCGCTGGTCCACCAGCAGCGCCACCGGGTAGTGGTCCAACAGGTCCGCCAACCGCGGGGCGGCGGGACGGCCGGTGAGCACGTCGGTCCACTCCCCCGGCGGCAGCGGCAGTTCCGCGTCACCCCAGCCGCCCGCGTTCGCCAACCCCACCGGAAGCCGGGTGGCCACGGCAACCAGGCCGGTCCGTTCGAACGCGACTGCGTGCGGTCCGGTCGGGCCCGTCGCGGCCAGCGGCCGGTAGCCGCGGAACAGCTCGGGCCGGTCCCGGCGCAACCGCAGCGCCCGGTGCACGACGAGCAGCTTCGCCGCGCCCGAGTCGTCCACGTCGGGCAGCCAGCCGTCCTCTATCCGCGCCAGCAGCCGCCGCCGCACCTCGTAGTCGACCGGCCGCCGGTTGTCCGGGTCGACCAGGGACAGGTCCCACAGCTCGGTGCCCTGGTAGACGTCCGGCACGCCGGGGGCGGTCAGCTGCACGAGCTTCTGCCCCAGGGCGTTGGACCAGCCGGGCCGCACGATCCGCTCGGCGAACTCGGCCACCTCGGCGGCCACCGGGCCGGTCAGGACCTGCTCCGGCCACGCCGCGACGGCCGCCTCGAACTCCTCGTCGTGGTCGACCCACGTGGTGCGGACCTTCGACTCCTTGGCCGCCTTGTCGAGGTAGGCGCTCATCCGGTCGGCCGTGATGGGCCACGCGCCGACGAGCGACTGCCACGCCAGGGAGTGCAGCGACGGCTCGTCGATCGGGTGCGCGGCGGACCACCGGCGGACGTGCTCGGCCCACTGCTCCGGCATCTCGGCCAGCACCGCGAGCCGGGCCCGCACGTCCTCGGACCGCTTGGTGTCGTGCGTCGACAGCGCCGTCATCGCCGCCGGCGACCCGGCTTCCCGCAACGCCGCCCGCGAGTGGAACTCCTCGACCGGCACGCCGAACCGGTCGGGCGCGCCGCCGACCTCGTTGAGCGCCGCGAACCGGGTGAACCGGTAGAACGCGGTGTCCTCGGTGCCCTTGGCGACGACCATGCCGGACGTCTGCTGGATGCGCGTGGCCAGCTCGCCCCGCGGGTCGGCCCGCACCTGCCGGTCGAGCGCCCGTGCCGCCGGGCTCGTCGCCGACGCCACCGCCGCCGCCCACGCGTCCAGCCCTTCGGGCAGGTACGAGCGGTAGACGGGGAACGCGACCATCACCTCGGCGACCGCCTGTTCCGCCTGCGCCCGGTCCGGGTGGTCCACCAGGGCGGCGATCCGGCGCACCTCGGCGCGCAGGATGGTGTCCGTCACCAGGGTCCGGCACTCGTGCTCGACGGCGGCGAAGTCGGTCGGCACGCCGAACTCCTCGGCCAGCGCGGTGAACCCGGCCTCGCCCGCCGGGTCCACGAACAGCCCGCACACCTCGCGCAACGCGTCGTAGCCGGTGGTGCCGTCGACGGGCCAGCTCGCGGGCAGGCGCTCGTCCGCGCCGAGGATCTTCTCCACGACCAGCCAGACGCCCGCGCGTTCCTTGAGCCGCCGCACATACCCGCCGGGGTCGGCGAGCCCGTCCGGGTGGTCGACCCGCAGGCCCGTCACCTCGCCCGCCGCGACCCACCGCAGCACCTCGCCGTGCGTCGCCTCGAACACCTCGGGGTCCTCGACCCGCACCGCGGCCAACGTCGTGATGTCGAAGAAGCGCCGGTAGTTCAGCTCCGCGTTGCCGCGCCGCCAGTCGACGAGCCGGTAGTGCGCGTGCTCCTCCTCCGACGCCTCGTCGGCGGCGAACGGCAGCAGCAGCGGCCCGGAGTCCCAGTCGATGTCGAAGAACCGCGCGTACCGCGAGTCGCGGCCGTGCTGGAGCACGTCCCACCACCACTGGTTGACGTCGTCGGGACCGACCGCCATGTGGTTGGGCACGATGTCCAGCACGAACCCCAGCCCGGCCCTCTTGACCGCCGCGTGCAGCGCCAACCGGCCCGACTCGCCGCCGAGCTCGTCGCGGGCGCGGGTCGGGTCGACCACGTCGTAGCCGTGGGTCGACCCGGGCACCGCTTCGAGGACCGGTGACGCGTACAACGCCCCCACGCCCAACGCGTCGAGGTAGTCCACGACCGCCTCGGCGTCCGCGAAGGTGAAGTCGGGCGTGAACTGGATGCGGTAGGTGGACGCCGGCGCCCCGCCCTCGGAGGACTCGCTTCGCAGGCGTCCCCCCCAGGGGACCCCTGCTTTGATCTTACCGGCGGGGTACGACAATTCCGGGCCCGCCGACCGCTCCGCAGCCCCGCCGGCCGCGCCCTCCGCCCCGCCGGCCGCAGCCCCGTCGGCC
>NZ_JBHTLK010000272.1:0-8404 GCF_042678885.1 Saccharothrix hoggarensis | reverse complement strand
CCCGCCCGCCGCACCGCGCCCGTCACGACGCCGCGGCCGGGGCGTGCCCCGAGCCGGGCCCGCGGGCCGTCACTTCCGGACCCCCGCATACCGCTTGCGGGACAAGGCGACCGCGAGCACGCCGCCCAGGAGCATCAGCACGCCGATCCACAGCACCGGCCCGACCGACGCGCCGGTCCGGGCCAGGTCGCCGCTGCCGTTCGACACGACCGCCGCCGCGGTCGTCGTGGTGGTGGAAGTCGAGGTCGCGGTGTCGGTCGTGGTGCCGGTGGCGTCGGCGGTGGTCGTGGTCGTGCCGGTCGTCGTTCCGGAAGTGTCCGAAGTGGACGACGTGGACGAAGTCGGTGACGTGGACGTCGTGGAGCGGCAGTCGAGCACCGGAGCGCCCGGCGTGGCGTTGCCCGCCTTCAGCTCGCCGAAGCCAACACCGACGAGCCCGAGGACGCCCTGCGCGCTCGCCCGCAACGACGTGGCCTGCTTGAACCCCGTCCGGTCGAACGCGATCGCTCCCCGGTCCGCCGCCGGGGCCGGGCAACCGACCTGGGACGCCGTCAGGAACGCCGCCGCGCGGTCCGCGGCCGCCGTCCGGCCACCGGCACGCAACGCCTGCGCCGCGAGGCCAGTGCTGTTGGCGTTGCCCTCGTCGGTCTTGCCCTCGTCGCGGAACCCGCCGCCGGGCTGCTGCACGCGGCTCAGCCAGTCGAGCGCGCGTCCCGCCTCGGTCGTCCGGTCCGCGGCCAGCAGCGCCTGCGCCACCATCGCGGTGGCGTCCACGTGCGGCGCGCACTTCGCCTCCTCCAGGACCAGCGGGAAGCCGCCGTCCGGGCACTCGGTCCCCACCAGGTAGTCGACGGCGGCCTTCGGTGCGCCGCCCTCGCGCCGGTCGAGCGCCAGCACCGCGAAGGCCTGCGTGAACCCGTTGGAGAAGTCGCCGAAGGCGGACTTGTCCCGGAACCGCCCCGACGGAGACTGCAACGCGGTGAGGCCCGCGATCAGGTCGACGCCGCCGAAGGCCGTCGGGTCCTGGCCGTGCACCTGGACGGCCAGCGCCAGCTTGGCGTGCGCGCCCGCGTACGACTCGGTCGGCTTGCCGAAGTGGAGGTAGTTGTCGAGGACGTCGGGCTTGGCGAGCCACGCGGTCGCCCTGTCCGCGTTGGTCCCGGCCACGCCCGCGGCGGTGAACGCGAACACCGCGTCGAGCGTGAGGCCCTGGTCGGGGTAGGTGACGTTGTCGTAGACGTTCTCGAAGTGGTCGCCGCCGACGAGCTGTCGCGCCAGCCACCCGGCCGCGGCGTCGCTCACGTCCGTCGTCACCGGCGGCTCCTGCGCGCCACCCCGGACATCCGGCTGCGCCTGGGCCGCGGGCAGCACCGCGAGCGCGGCGACGGCGGTGGCGGCGAGGACGCAGGCGGTCCGTCTGAACGACATGTTCGGCCTTTCCGGGCGCAACGCGTGAGCGGACCCCGGACAGCCGTCACCGACCTCCCCCGGGCTCCGACCCGTTGACCACGACGGTGTCAGGAGCTTGCACGCGCGACGGGTGTTCGGGCTCGTCCCGGGTGGGACCTACCGTTGCGGGTCAGCGCCGGATTTCGACCGGCTTCCCCCGTTCGTGCGCGATTGCCGATCGTCTGTCACGGACCTGTGCGTGTCAATCCGCCTGTGGCGCGATGCTGCTCACCCCTACGTACGGTTACCGTCGCTCAGATCGACCTGGGGAATGAGGGGTGTGGGATGACAACTCTGGCGTCCGTGCGCGACGGCTTGGTGGCGTGGGTCGCACGGCGTTCGGCGACGCGGTGGGTCATGGGGAAGATCGGTTCGAGGGCGTTGTCGCTGCTCCCGGACCGTGCGCTGGTTCCGCTGAAGCGGGACGGGGTCGTGCCGGTCGCCGAGCTGGAGCGGATGCGGCAGACCGGCGCGGTGCACCGCATCCCGGTGCCGTTCGGCCTGCGCGTGTGGTTGGTCACGGGCCTGGACGAAGCGAAAAAGGTGCTTTCCGACACAGGAGCGTTCAGCAACGACTACGCGCGGCTGGGTGCGGCGGTCCGCATCGAGCAGTCGCCCGGCGGCCTCGGCTTCGCCGACCCGCCCGACCACACCCGGCTGCGCAAGCTGCTCACGCCGGAGTTCACCATGCGGCGGTTGTCCCGGCTCGTGCCGCGCATCGACGCCATCGTCACCGAGCGGCTGGACGCGATGGCGGCCGTCGACGGTCCGGTGGACCTCGTCCAGGAGTTCGCCCTGCCCATCCCGTCCCTGACGATCTGCGAGCTGCTGGGCGTGCCCTACGAGGACCGCGACCGGTTCCAGGAGCTGGCGGCGGCGCGGTTCGACCTGTTCGGCGGCGCGGGGCAGGCGTTGGGCGCGATCTCCGAGTCGCTGTCCTACATGGAGGAGATCGTGCGCCGCGAGCGCCGGTCCCCGGGCGACGGCCTGATCGGCATGATCATCCGCGAGCACGGCGACGCGGTGAGCGACGTCGAGCTGGCCGGCCTGGCCGACGGCGTGCTCACCGGCGGCTTCGACACGACCGCGAGCATGCTGGCGCTCGGCGCGATCGTGCTGCTGACCGACGACGAGGCGCGCGCGGCGATGCGTGACGACGACGCGGCCACCGCGCCGATGGTCGAGGAGCTGCTGCGGCACCTCAGCGTGGTGCAGGTGGCGTTCCCGCGGTTCGCCCGGCACCCGCTGGACGTCGGTGACCAGCGCATCGAGGAAGGCGACGTCGTCGTGGTGTCGCTGTCGGCGGCGAACCGCGAGGAGGTGTCGGACTTCGACCACCGCCGGGGATCGTCGGCGCACCTCGCGTTCGGGTACGGCGCGCACCGCTGCGTCGGGGCCGAGCTGGCGCGGATGGAACTGCGCGCCGCGTACCCGGCCCTGCTGCGCCGCTTCCCGAAGCTGCGCCTGGCCACCGACAGCCCGGACTTCCGCACCGCGTCGATCGTCCACGGCGTCGACAAGCTGATGGTCCACACGCGCTGACGGCGCCGTCGTGCGGAACCGGGGGTCCGGTGTTCGACCTCCGGTTCCGCACAACCTTGTAGCTGTGCTTAACGCAGGCTCATGAGGTTTAACTTTTCTTGAATCCGGTCGTGCGGGACGGTGATCCCATGACCGGACGAGGCGTGCTGCGGATGGCGGTGCTGGCCCTGCTGTGGGGGTCGGGCTTCCTGTGGATCAAGCTGGCCCTGACCGGCCTGTCCCCGGTGCAGATCACCGTCATCCGCTGCGCGCTGGGCGCGGCCGTCCTGCTCGTCCTCGCGCGCCTGGGACGGCAGGCCTTGCCGCGTCGGCTGTGGGGCCACCTGGCCGTCGCCGCGTTCTTCTGCAACGCCCTGCCGTTCCTGCTCTTCGCCGTCGGGGAGCAGACCGTCGACTCCGGCGTCGCGGGCGTCCTCAACGCGACCACCCCGCTGTTCTCGCTGATCATCGGCCTGCTGATCGGCACCGACCGCGGTGTGACCCCGATGCGGGTGGCCGGTCTCGTGCTCGGGTTCGCCGGGGTGACGCTGATCTTCGCCCCGTGGCAGCGGGAAGGTCTGGCGGGGATCGGCGCTCTCGCCCTGCTCGGCGCCGCGGCGAGCTACGCCGTCGCGTTCGCCTACATGGGCCGCAAACTCGTCGGCAAGGGCGGCCCGATCGCCGTGTCCGCCGCCCAGCTGACCGCCGCCACCGGCCTGAGCGCCGCCCTGGTCCCGTTCGACCGGACCTCCACCACCCTCAACGTCACCGCGATCGTCGCCGTGGTGGTGCTCGGCGTCTTCGGCACCGGCGTCACGTTCATCCTCAACTACCGGATCATCGAGGACGAGGGGCCGACCAGCGCGGCCACCGTCGGCTACCTGCTGCCCGTCGTGTCGGTCGCCCTGGGCGCGATCGTGCTCGACGAGCCGCTGACGCCCCGGGTCGTGGCGGGCATGGCCGTGGTGCTGGCCGGTGTCGCCCTGACCCGGCTCGGCGCAACCCGGTCGGCCCTGGCCAAGCGCCCGCCGGAGCGACGCCGGCGTTACCAGTTGTCCGTTATGTCCACCGAGCGTGACACCGTGCGCCGCCGTTCGGCCGACGACCGTTGACCACGGCATAACCGCTGGTCAGGCTCCACGTTGAACCACGGACGAGTGACTGTCCGCCCCGTCAACCCTGCGTCGGGGCGCACCCGGCCGTGGCTCGCCCGAAGGAGCCAACCCGTGCGTCCTTTCAGCCGGACCATCGCCGTCCTGGCCGTCTCGGCCACCGCCACCGCGCTCACCGCCGGCACCGCGCCGGCCGCGCCCGCCCACCAGGCGGAGATCACCCTCGCCGCGGCGTCCCCCACCGTCCACCCGATCCCCGACTCCTACATCGTCACGCTGGGCCCGGCCGCGCGCGCCGCCGCCGGTGTGGCCGCCGCGGCCGGCGTCACGCCCACCCACGTGTGGGACGCGGCGTTCCACGGCTTCTCCGCCAAGCTCACCCCGGCGCAGCTGCGCAAGCTCAGCCGCGACCCGGCCGTCGCCGCGATCGAGCAGGACGTGCTCGTCACCGACGCGCTCGACGCCACCCAGCTCAACCCGCCGTCGTGGGGCATCGACCGCGTCGACCAGCGCGCCCTGCCGCTGTCGAACAGCTTCACCTACACGTACAACGGGAGCGGCGTGCACGCCTACATCATCGACACCGGCATCACGCCGGGCCACGTCGACTACGGCGGCCGGGCCACGTTCGACTACAACGGCATCGACACCAACAACACCGACTGCCACGGCCACGGCACGCACGTCGCCGGCACCATCGGCTCGGCCACCTACGGCGTCGCCAAGGGCGTCCGCCTGCACGGCGTGAAGATGATGAACTGCTCCGGCGGCGCCACCACCACGTCGGCGCTCAACGCGATCAACTGGGTGACGGCCAACCACACCAAGCCGGCCGTGGCCAACACGTCGTGGAACTTCACCGCGTCGGCGAGCCTCGAGACCGCGATCCGCAACATGACCGCCGCCGGCGTGTTCCTGGCGACGTCGGCGGGCAACACCGGCGGCAACTCGTGCGACCGCCTGCCGCGCAAGGTCGAGACGGCGAGCGTCGTGGCGTCGTCCACCAACACCGACGCCCGGTCCTCCTTCTCCAGCACCGGCGCGTGCGTCGACCTGTACGCGCCCGGCAGCTCGATCGTCTCCACCGTCCGCACCGGCGGCTCGGGCACGATGAGCGGCACGTCGATGGCGACCCCGCACGTGGCGGGCGTGGCCGCGCTCTACAAGCAGCGGTACGGCGACCAGTCGTCGGCCACGGTCCACAACTGGCTCAACTCGTCCGCCACGCCGAACGTCGTCGTCGGCGGCACCACCGGCGGCACGGTCAACCGCCTGCTGTTCACCAACGGGCTGTGACCGCTCCCCGGCGCGCGGGCTGAGGACGTCCCCGCGCGCCGGGGAACCACGCTCAGCGTCCCTCTGCGAAGATCGGCGCATGGGGACCACCGCGCTGGTGCTGCCGCTCGCCGACCCCGACGCCGACCTGGCCGCGTTCGGCGGCAAGGGGGCCTCGCTGGCCCGGCTCGCGGCCGCCGGCCTGCCCGTGCCGGACGGCTTCCACGTCACCACGCACGCCTACCGGCGGATCGCCGCCGACCTCGACGCGCGGATCGCGGAGGCGCTGCGCGGGGAGGACCCGGCCGCGGTGATCGACGCCGAGTTCGCCCGCCGCGAGGTGCCGGCGGACGTCGCGGAGGCGATCCTCGCGGCCCTGCCTCCGGGACCGGTGGCGGTGCGCTCGTCGGCCACCGCCGAGGACCTGCCGGGCCTGTCGTTCGCGGGCCAGCACGACACGTTCCTGGACGTGGCCCGCGACGACGTGCTCGACGCCGTCAAGCGCTGCTGGGCGTCGCTGTGGACCGAACGCGCCATCGCCTACCGCGCCCGGAACGGCATCACCGACGTGGCCGCGGCGGTGGTGGTCCAGCGGATGGCGCCCGCCGACGCGGCCGGCGTGCTGTTCACCGCGAACCCGGTCACGGGGTCGCGCGCGGAGACCGTGGTCAACGCCGCGCCGGGGCTGGGGGAGGCCCTGGTCGGCGGCACGGTCACGCCCGACGAGTACGTGGTGGCGGACGGCGCGGTCGTCACGCGGTCGGGCGCCCTGCTGCCGGACGTGACGGTGCTGGAGCTCGCCGACCTCGGCGCGCGGGTCGAAGACCTCCACGGCACGCCGGTGGACGTCGAGTGGGCCGTGGCGGGCGGGCGGATCGCCCTGCTTCAGGCCCGGCCGATCACCGCCCTGCCCGACGCGGCGCCGGAGGTCTGGAACGACACCCTGCGCGGCGACTACCTGTGGACGTGCGCGAACCTCCGCGAAGCCGTGCCGAGCGTGATGACGCCCGCCACGTGGTCGTTCGCCCGCGCGCTGGCGCAGCCGCCCATCGGCGGGCACCCGACGTCCGGCAACATCGGCGGCCGCTTCTACCTCAACCTCAGCGTCGCGTTCGCGGTCGGGCGGGCGCTCGGGCTCGAAGGGTTCCTGCGTCGGACGAGCGAGCAGTACTTCGGCCGCATCCCGCCGGACGTGGTGGTGCCGCCGCTGCCGATGTCACGGCTCGCCGTGCTGCGGGCGGCGATCGGCGCCCTGGTGCCGTTCCTCCGGCAGGGCCGCGAGTTCCGGGCCCGCATCGACGGCCTGCTGGCGTCGGCGCCGGACCGCGCCCGTCGGCTGCGGGAGGCGTTCCGCGCCGCGTCCACGCCCGCCGACCTGCTCGCGCTGTGGCGGTCCGATGTGGACGAGGTGCTGCGGGTCGACGCGCGGGTGTTCGACGCGGGCGCGCGCACCGGCTCCACGGCGGCGGCCAGGGTCTGCCGCCGGTTGGTGAAGCTGGTGGGGGAGGACGACGCGACCGCGTTGCTGACCGGCGCGCACGGCGCGGCTGGGGAGTTGGCGAGCCTCGGCCCGCTGCTCGGCCTGGCGCGGCTGCGGCGCGGCGAGATCAGCCGGGAGGCGTACGTCGAGCAGTACGGCCACCGGTTCGCCGACGAGTTCGAGGTGTCCGCGCCCCGTCCGGCCGAGGACCCGGCGTGGCCCGGCGGGCTGGACGTCGGCGTCGACCCGGAGGAGTTGCTGGCCCGTCAGGCGGCCGTGCGCGACGCGGCGTGGGACCGGCTGCGCGCCGCCCACCCCGGCAAGGACGAGCGGCTGCGCGAGCGGGTCGACCGCGTCGCCGCGCTGGCCCGCGAGCGCGAACGCGCGCGGTCGGAGTTCGCCCGCGCGTTCGGCGTGCTGCGGGCGTTCCTGGTGCGCGCGGGGGAGGTCACCGGGCGCGGCGACGACCTGTTCTTCCTGCCGATCGAGGAGACGCTGCGCGTGCTGGCGGGCGACGGGACGCCGCTGTCCCGCGTGCCGGCCCGCCGTGCCGCCTACGACCGGTACCGCGCGCTGCCGCCGTACCCGACGCTGATCCGCGGCCGGTTCGACCCGGAGGCGTGGGCCGCCGACCCGGACCGCAGGCTGGACGTGCACGACTCCTCCGCCGCGCCGCCGGGTGACGACGTGTCCGGCTTCCCCGGCGCGGCGGGCGTGGTGGAGGGCCTGGCACGGGTGATCGAGCACGTCGAGGACGGCGCGGAGCTGCGGCCGGGCGAGGTGCTGGTGACCACGGTGACGAACATCGGGTGGACGCCCCTGTTCCCGCGCGCGGTCGCCGTGGTGACCGACGTCGGCGCGCCGCTGTCGCACGCCGCCATCGTCGCCCGCGAGCTGGGCATCCCGGCCGTCGTCGGCTGCGGCAACGCCACCACCCGCCTCCGCACCGGCGACCGGGTCCGGGTGGACGGCGGGCGCGGCACCGTAACGGTCCTGCGCTAGATGTTCTGTCCTGTGAGGTTGGGGACGCGGCTGGCGGGTGGTTGGCCGTGGAGTGCGGTGTGGCCGCGGTGGTGGTTGTAGGTGTGCAGCCAGTGTGGCAGTGCGGCTCGTCGTTCGGTTTCGGATGGGTAGGGCTGGGCGTAGGCCCATTCGTCGAGCAGGGTGCGGTTGAAGCGTTCGACCTTGCCGTTGGTCTGGGGTCGGTAGGCGCGGGTGCGTTTGTGGGTGATGCCGGCGTGGGTGAGGGTGTCGCGCCACAGGTGTGAGCGGTAGCAGGAGCCGTTGTCGGTCAGCACCCGCTTGACCGTGATGCCACCGGCCTGGAAGAACGTCTGGGCTCTGGTCCAGAACGCGACCGCGGTTTCCTTGGTCTCGTCGGGCAGGATCTCGGTGTAGGCCAGCCTGCTGTGGTCGTCCACGGCGTTGTGCAGGTAGGCGTAGCCGAGGTTGGGGCGGCCGTGGACCTTGCGCGGCCTGTCCGGGTCGCGGTGGGCGGAGCTGTTGCGCCCGCCGGCCCGGCGTCCGTGCACTTTGTGGCCGCCGCCGTCGGGGATGTTGCCCAGCT
>NZ_JBHTLK010000271.1:0-8499 GCF_042678885.1 Saccharothrix hoggarensis | reverse complement strand
CGTCGCCGCCCAGCGGGTTCGGCCCGCCCCACGTGCCGGCGCCGTCCACCACGGCGCGGACGGTGATCCGCCCGCCGTCCTCGCCGTGCACGGTCAGCGGCTCGCTGTCGCGGCCCGCGTCCACGACCCGGTCACGGCCGCGGCGGGCCACGCCGACCACCCGCGCGTTCACGCGGACGTGGTCGCCGAGAGCGTCGGCCAGCGGCGCGAGGTACCGCGCGACCCACTCCTCGCCGGTGGGGTGGGCGTCGGGGTCGGGCGCCCGCCACCCGGTGCGCTCCAGCAGGCGGCGCGCGGCCGGGTCGGCCAGCTCCGACCACCGCGAGAACAGGCGGACGTGACGCCAGCGCGCCACCGCGGCCCCCGCCCGCGGGCCGGCTTCCAGCACGACCGGCGTCATCCCGCGCTCCAGCAGGTGCGCCGCCGCCGCCAACCCGACCGGACCCGCGCCCACCACGACCACCGGCTCGTCCATCGGACACCCCATTCATCGACATAGCTCGATCTAACGAGCGAGAATGTATCGAACCCGGTCGATTGAGGCAACCATCGGTGTTTGTCGATACTCTTGGCTCATGACGACGACGCTCCCCGTGCCCGGCCTCGCGCCCGAGGACGCCACCACCTACGCCGAGTGGTTCGCCTGCCTGGCCGACCCGACCAGGGTGCGGCTGCTGCACACCGTCGCCACCCACCCCGGCGAGATGACCGTCGGCGCGCTCACCGAGGCCGTCGGCATCAGCCAGTCCACGTGCTCCCACCACCTGCGCAAGCTCGCCGACGTGGGGTTCGTCCGGCTGCGCAAGGAGGGCACCGCGACGCTCGTGTCGGTCAACCCGGCGTGCTGCACCGGCCTGCCGCACGCCGCCGACGCCGTCATGGGCACGATCGTCACCCGGCCGTGCTGCCCCGCGGACCTGCCCGCCGACGTCACCGTCCGCGCCCTGCGCGAGGACGACTGGGCCGACGTGCGCCGCGTCTACGCCGAGGGCATCGCCACCCGCAACGCCACGTTCGAGACCGAGGCGCCCAGCCGCCGCACGCTGGAGGCCAAGTGGCTGCCCGAGCACCGATGGGTCGCCGAGATCGACGGCCGGGTGGCCGGCTGGGCCGCCGCCACGCCCGTGTCCAACCGCGAGTGCTACTCCGGCGTCGCCGAGACCTCCGTCTACGTCGGCGACGGGTTCCGCGGCCGCGGCGTCGGCAAGGCGTTGCTCCACCGGCAGGTGACGGCGGCCGACGAGGGCGGCCTGTGGACGCTCCAGACCGCGATCTTCCCGGAGAACCGGGCCAGCATCGCCCTGCACCACTCGGCCGGCTTCCGCACGGTGGGCGTCCGCGAGCGCATCGCGCGGCACCACGGCGTGTGGCGCGACACCGTCATGCTCGAACGCCGCAGCCGGTCGGAGTCGGCGCCGACCTGCTGACCGGCCGCGGATGCCCCCGATCGAGGGGCGGCCCGACGTGCGGCGGCGGTCCGGCGGGGTGACACTGGGCGTGAAGGTCCGTCTACAAGGGACGGTCGCATGCCGTTGCGCGCCGAGTCCGGTTTCCCCGAGCTGATCCGGCCCGTGCTGGCCTCGTCCGGGGGCGTGCCCGACGGGACCGGGTGGGCGTTCGAGTTCAAGTGGGACGGTGTCCGCGCGATCACCTACGCGCGCGGCGGCCGGGTGCGGGCGATGACCCGCAACGACCTCGAGGTCGCCGCCACCTACCCGGAGGTCAGGGCGCTCACCGCGCTCCTGGGCGACCGCGACGCCGTGCTCGACGGGGAGATCGTCGCGCTGGGCGAGGGCAGGCAGCCCGACTTCGGCCGGCTGCAGTCCCGGATGCACGTCGCCCGCCCCGGCGCCGACCTGATCGCCCGCGTGCCCGTCGTGTACTACGTGTTCGACCTCCTGCACCTCGACGGCCGCTCGCTGCTCGGCGAGCCGTACTCGACGCGGCGGCACGAGCTCGCGGGCCTCGGGCTGGGCGGCCGGGCCGAGGTGCGGGTGCCGCCCTCGTTCCGCGACGTCGACGGCCGGGACGTGCTGGCGGTCGCCGAGGAGTACGGGCTGGAGGGCGTGGTCGCCAAGCGCGTCTCGTCCCGGTACGAGCCGGGTCGGCGGTCGCCGGCGTGGGTGAAGGTGCCGCTGGTGCGCACCCAGGAGGTGCTGATCGGCGGCTGGCGCCCCGGCGACGGGCGGCGCGCGGGCACGGTCGGGTCGCTGCTGCTCGGCGTGCTGACCGACGACGGGCTGCGGTACGTGGGCAAGGTCGGCACCGGCTTCACGCACGCGGCGCTGGTCGACCTCCAGGACCGGCTGGGCCCGCTGGCCGTGCCGAAGTCGCCGTTCGCGGGCCCCGTGCCGCTCGACCACGCCCGCCGCGCGCACTGGGTGCGGCCGGAACTGGTCGGCGAGGTCGAGTACCGCACGTGGACCGCGGACGGCCGGTTGCGGCACTCGTCGTGGCGCGGCCTGCGCCCCGACAAGGACCCCGGCGACGTGCGGATGCCACCGCCCGGGTGACCGCCGGTCAGCCCAGGTAGGAGCCGACGACCTTGGTGAACCGGGCGGGGTCGTCCAGCCACGGGAAGTGCCCGGCGCCCTCCTGCGTGACCAGGGTGGCGTCCCGCCACAGCGCGGCGAACTCCGCCACGACGGCCGGCGGCGCGCTCACGTCGACCGCGCCGGCGAGCACCAGGACCGGCCCGTCGAACGCGGCGAGGCCCGCCCTGGTCGCCTCCGGGTCGAACGCGCCGTCCGCGCCGAACGCGGCGGCCACCTGCGGGCGTCGCCGCTGCTCCATGTCCGAGTGGTGGGCGCGCGCCGCACCGTCCCACCGGCCGTAGGTGAGCGGCGCGATGCCCAGCCAGTCCTCGGGGGTGGCGCGTCCGGCCGTCACCGCCTCGAACGCCTCCCGCGCCGGGCCGAACCACGGCTCGGCCTCCCGCCGCAGGACGACCTCGCGCCGCGTCTCGCTGGTGGGGGTGATGCCGACGCCGATCACGCTCGGCGTCACCATGACGACCTTGCCCACCCGTTCCGGCCGGCGGGTCGCGTACGCCGCGGCGACGTTCGCGCCCGCGCTGTGCGCGAGCAGGTCCACCCGGTCGAGGCCGAGGTGGTCCCGCAGCGCCTCCACGTCGTCGGTCAGGCGGTCGCAGCGGCACGACGTGAGGTCGCGCGGCGTCTGCGAGCTGCCGGTGCCCCGGTAGTCGACCAGCACCAGCTGCCGGCGCCGCGACAGGCCGCCCAGGTCCCCGAGATAGGCGGAATCGAGCATCGGGCCGCCCGCCAGGCAGATCACCGGCCGCCCGTCCCCGACCACGTGGTAGGCGAGCCTGGTTCCGTCACGCGCTACGAGGTCCGGCACGAATGGATCATCGCAGCCGGGCGCCGCCTCCCACAATCGGCTTTGGCGCGTCGTGTCGGTGGCCGCCGTCGGCGTCCGCCACCGCCGGCCGGGGTACCGAGTTGGCCGTCACCACCGGGGCGCGCTCAGGCGCAGCAGGCCGAGCACGGTGGTCAGCCGGGGCAGCGCGGCGACGGGTTCGTGCACCCACGTCACGGGGCCGTCCGCGGTGACGCTCGGCGGCAGCGGCAGGTAGCGGCCGCCGTCGACCAGCCGCACGCGCGGCGGCAGCACGGGCACGGCCACGCCCGCGGTGTCCACCAGGAAGGCCCACCGGTCGACCGACAACGCCAACGCCGGCAGCACGGCGTCCACCCGCGCGCCGACGTGGGCGCTCACCACGAGCCCCGCGATGCCGTGCCCGGTGGGCAGGTGGATGTTGCCGTCGCACAGGACCAGCGGCCGGCGCCTGCCGATGGCGAGGGCGAGGCGTTCCACGGTCGCGCGCAGCTGGTCGGCGTAACGGGTGGCGGCACACGCGGCTGAGTCGTCCATCGATCCCCATCCTTCGCGGAAGTGCTCCACCACGGGGTTCGGCGCCGGGTGCCACGCCGGTTCGGCCACCCGGTCAGGTGACCGGCGCGCGGGACGGGGGAGCGCGGCTTAGCGTGGCGGCCGTGTCGGTGCGGTTCAGCGAGTCGATCATCACGGTGGTGCTGTTCGCGCTGCTGCTGCCGGTCGTGGTGCTGCCCTGGGTGCACCGGCAGTACCGGCGGTACGGGCGGCTGCGCGGGTGGTCGGCGGCGGTGGCGGCGGGCAGCGCGCTGTACGGGTGCGGGCTGATCGCGTTCACGCTGTTCCCGCTGCCGACCGTGACCGAGGGGTTCTGCCCGGACCGGTCGCCGCGCGACTACTGGCAGACGCGGCCGTTCGCGTCGCTGGACGACATCGCCGCCGCCGGGTTCTCGCCGACCAGCCCGGCGTTCCTCCAGGTGGCGCTGAACGTGGTGCTGTTCGTGCCGCTGGGTTTCCTGCTGCGCTACCGGTTCCGCCGTGGACTGGCGGCGACGACGGCGTTGGGGCTGTTCGTGTCGCTCGCCGTGGAGGTCACCCAGGGGACGGCGGCGTTCGGCCTCTACCCGTGCCCGTACCGGGTGGCCGACGTGGACGACCTGATGACGAACACGGCGGGCGCGGTGGTGGGCTGGCTGGTCGCGTGGCGGGTCGGCCGCGCGCTGCCGGCGGCCGTGCCCGAACCCGTCGCGGACACCGGGCCGCCCGGACTGCTCCGCCGCGGCCTGGCGTTCGCGGGCGACCTGCTCACCCTGTCGCTGGCCCAGATCGGCTGCCGGGTCGTCCTCGCGCTGATCGGCGCGGGCACCGGGACGACGTGGCTCACCGACCTCGCGCGGTCCGACTGGTTCGGGATCGTGCTGGGGATCGTGGCGCCGGTGGTGGCGACGGTCGTCGTGCCGTTGCTGCGCGCCGACCGCGCCACGCCGGGGCAGGCGGTGTTCCACATCGCCCCGGTCGACGCGCGCACCGGCGACGCGGCGTCCGCGCGGTCGGTGGTGGTGCGGTTCGCGGTGTGGTGGCTGCCGGTGCTGCTGCTGTTCTCCGCGGGGTGGGGCGGTGTCGTGCCGGTGGCGGCCGTCGTGGTCGGGCTGGCCGCGCGGGCGCGCCGTGATCGGCGCAGCGTCGTCGGTCTGGTGGCGGGCACCCGCACGGCCACGCGACAGGAACGCGTCGGCGCGAGGGTGGCATAGGACGCGTCGGCCCGACGACGGCGTAGGACCGCGTCAGTGCCCGGCGGTGTAGGACCGTGTCGGTGCGCCCGCGGTGTAGGACGGTGTCGGTGCGCCAGCGGTTCCGGACCGCGTCGGCGTGCCGATGGTGACACCGGGAGTCCTCGGTTACTCCGCGGTGACCCGGTGACTTCGAAGTGCCTTCTTCCGCGTGTGCGCGTGGTCGCTGATCATGCGTTTACACACTTGAGGAACCCAACGTGCCCAACGGAAACCGCCCGCGCGGCGCTGCCGGCACGCCCTCGAATCCCCGGAAGGAAGCCCGCTGACGTGTCCACGACACCGCAGAGCCCACCCGTCGACGGTGGCGTCACCCGCATGAGCGCCCGTGCCCGCGCACTGCTGTTCGTGCTGTGCGGCTCGATCTTCCTCGAAGGCGTCGACGTCTCGATGCTGGGCGTCGCGCTCCCCGCGATCCGCGCCGACCTCGGCATGGCGCCCGGCGAGCTCCAGTGGGTCGTCAGCGCCTACGTGCTCACCTACGGCGGCTTCATGCTGCTGGGCGGGCGCGCCGCCGACCTCCTCGGCCGCCGCCGCATGTTCGTCTTCTGGCTGGCCGTGTTCGTCGTGTTCTCCGGCCTCGGCGGCCTGGCGACCGACGGCTGGATGCTCATCGCGTCCCGCGCCGTGACCGGCCTCGCCGCCGCCTTCATGACGCCCGCCGGCCTGTCCCTGATCACCACCAGCTTCGCCGAAGGACCCGTGCGCAACCGCGCGCTGCTCTGGTACGCGGGCACGGCGGCGGGCGGGTTCTCGCTGGGCCTGGTCGTCGGCGGCCTGCTGACGGCCCTGGGCTGGCGGTGGGTGTTCTTCGCGCCCGTCATCCTCGCCGCGATCATCCTCGTGCTGGCGGTCAAGCTCATCGAGCGCGACGAGCCGCCGCGGCGCGTCCCCGGGCAGAAGTACGACGTGGTCGGCGCGATCACGGTGACCCTGGGCGCGGTCGGCGCGGTCTACACGATCGTGATGGCGCCCGAGGTTACGGTGGGGGAGACCGCGGTGACGGCGGCGGTCAGCGCCGCGCTGCTGGTGGCGTTCGTGGTCGTGGAACGGAGGTCGAGCGCGCCGCTGGTCCGGCTCGGCTTGTTCCGCGGCGCGAACCTCGTGCGCGCGAACCTCGCCACCGTCCTGTTCGCCGGGTCGTTCGTCGGGTTCCAGTTCACCACCGTGCTGTACCTGCAGGACCTGCGCGGCTGGACGGCGCTGGAGACGGGCGTCGCGCTGCTCGTCGTCGGCATCGACTCGATCCTCGCGCCGACGGTGACGCCGAAGCTGGTCGACCGGTTCGGCAACCACAAGGTCATGCTCGTCGGCCTGCTGCTCGCGGTCGTCGGCTACGCGCTGTTCCTCGGCATCCCCGCCGACGCGGGCTACTGGACTGGCGTGTGCCCGACCATGGTGCTGCTCGGCCTGGCGTTCACGCTGGTCTACGGCCCGCTCACGATCGTCGCCGTGGAAGGCGTCGCGGACGAGGAGCAGGGCCTCGCGGGCGGGGTCTGGAACACCTCGTTCCAGTTCGGCGGCGCGCTCGGGCTGGCCGGGGCGGCGTCGCTCAGCGCGGCGGCGGGCACCGGCGAGGGCGCGATGCTCACCGGCTTCCACCACGCGTACCTGCTGCCGGTGATCGCGACCGGGGTCGCGGTGCTGATCGTGGCGAGCGGGTTGGCGCGCCGGAAGGCGGCCGGGGCCCCGACCGCCGATCCCGCCGCGCAGGCGGTGAGCTGACGCGTCGGGCCGGTCACCCCACCAGGGGGCGTGGGGTGACCGGCCCGACGTTCGTCCACAGTGGTCGGACGGGCGCGGTCACAGCGGTGCGTTGCCGTGCTTGCGGCGTGGCGGCTCGGCCCGCTTGTCCCGCAGCACGGCGAGTCCGCGCGCGATCGCGGCACGCGTCTCCACCGGGTCGATCACGTCGTCCACCAGCCCGTGCTCGGCCGCGTGGTACGGGTGCATCAGCTCCGACCGGTAGTCCTCGACCAGCGCCGCCCGCAACCGCGCCGGGTCGTCCGACGCGGCCAGTTCCCGGCGGTGCAACAGGTTCACCGCGCCCTCCGGGCCCATCACCGCGATCTCGTTCGTCGGCCAGGCCAGCGACAGGTCCGTGCCGACCGAGCGGGAGTCCATCACGATGTACGCGCCGCCGTACGCCTTGCGCAGGATCACCTGTACCCGCGGCACGGTCGCCTCGCAGTACGCGTACAGCAGCTTCGCGCCGTGCCGGATCGCGCCGCCCAGCTCCTGCTCCGTGCCCGGCAGGAAACCGGGCACGTCCACCAGCGACACCAGCGGGATGCCGAACGCGTCGCAGAACCGCACGAACCGGGCCGCCTTCTGCGACGCGCTGATGTCCAGCACGCCCGCCAGCACGACCGGCTGGTTGCCGACCACGCCGACCACGTGGCCGTCGATCCGCGCCAACGCGCACACCACGTTCCGCGCCCAGTGCTCGTGCACTTCGAGGTAGTCCCCGTCGTCCACGACCTCGGCGAGCACGGACCGGATGTCGTAGGGCCGGTTCGGCTCCACCGGCACGATCTCCGCCAGCCGCGGCCGGTAGTCGGTCTCCGCCCCGCACGGGGGCAGCGCGGGCGGCGGCACGAGGTTGTTGTCCGGCAACAACGACAGCAGCTCGCGCACGCCTTCGAGGCAGGACTCCTCGTCGTCGTGGACGAACGACGCCACACCGGAACGCGACCCGTGCACGTCCGCGCCGCCGAGGTCGGCGTGGCTGACCCGCTCGCCGGTCACCTGCGCCACGATGTCCGGCCCGGTCAGGTACATCTGCGCGGTGTCGCGCACCATGAACGTGAAGTCGGCCAACGCGGGGGAGTAGGCCGCGCCGCCCGCCGACGGGCCCAGCACCACCGCGATCTGCGGGATCACGCCGGACGCGGCCACCTGGCGGCGGAAGATGCCGCCGTAGCCGTGCAGCGCCAGCACACCCTCCTGGATGCGGGCGCCGCCGCTGTCGTTCAGCGCGACGATGGGGGACCCGGTGGCCACCGCGAGGTCCATCACCTTCTGGATCTTCGCCGCGTGCTGCGCGCCGAGCGACCCGCCCGAGATGGTGAAGTCCTGCGCGTACACGAAGACGCGGCGGCCGTCCACGGTGCCCGAGCCCGCCACCACGCCGTCCGTGTGCGGCCCGCCCCCCGCGCCGCGCCGGTACAGGTCGACCTCGACGAACGACCCGACGTCCAGCAACAGGTCCAGCCGCTCTCGCGCGGTCCGCTTGCCCAGGCGGTGCTGCCGCTCCACCGCCTCCCGCCGCCCCGCGGCGATCCGCGAGCGCCGCCGGCCGTGCTCCTCGCGCAGCTCCGCCATGCTCGGCCCGGTCCGCTCGACCGCCGCGGCG
>NZ_JBHTLK010000270.1:0-8549 GCF_042678885.1 Saccharothrix hoggarensis | reverse complement strand
GCGCCACCGTCCACATCGGACCTGGGCTCGGCGTCGGCCGTCGTGCCGCCCGCGCCCGGCGCCACACCCGGCACGAGCACGTCGGACGGCGTGCCGGCGCGGACCACCGCGCCGTCGACGCCCGCGCCGTCGCCTACCACCACGTCCCCCGGTCCGCCCCTCCCGCTGCCCACAGTGACACTCCCGTCGCTGCCCCTGCCCGGCCTCGGCGGCTGATCGCTACCCTGTCCACCATCGGACCGCGGGAGGCGCTGACGTGGTGAAAAGGCGTGTGGTGGAGGGCTCGGCCGAGCGGGAGAGGCTTGCCGCCCTGGCCGGCGAGGCTTCGGCCGAAGCCGCGCTGGCGGTGGTCGGGCCAGCCGGGAGCGCGCCCACCGACCTCACCGCCGCCGCCTTCTTCGACGTCGACAACACCATGATGATGGGCGCGTCGATCTTCCACTTCGCCCGCGGCCTGGCCGCGCGCAAGTACTTCAAGAACTCCGACCTCGCCGGGTTCGCCTGGCAGCAGTTGAAGTTCCGGGTCGGCGGCCGCGAGGACCCGCAGAGCGTCGCGGCGTCGCGCGAGCAGGCGTTGTCGTTCGTGGCGGGCCGGTCGGTGGCCGAGCTGATCTCGCTCGGCGAGGAGATCTACGACGAGCTCATGGCCGACCGGATCTGGACCGGCACGCAGGCGTTGGCGCAGATGCACCTCGACGCCGGGCAGCGGGTGTGGCTGGTCACCGCGACGCCCGTGGAGCTCGCGACGATCATCGCCCGGCGGCTCGGCCTGACCGGCGCGCTCGGCACGGTGTCGGAGCACACGGACGGCATCTACACCGGGCGGCTCGTCGGCGACCTGCTGCACGGCCGGGCGAAGGCGCACGCGGTCCGGGCGCTGGCCGCGAAGGAAGGTCTGGACCTGCGCCGCTGCACCGCGTACTCCGACTCGGTGAACGACGTGCCGATGCTGTCGGTGGTCGGCACGGCGGTCGCCGTGAACCCGGACTCGGGCCTGCGCGAGACCGCCCGCAAGCGCGGCTGGGAGATCCGCGACTTCCGCACCGGCCGCAAGGCGGCCAAGATCGGCGTGCCGTCCGTGCTGGGCGCGGGCGCCCTGGCCGGCGCGGTGGCCGCCACCCTGGCCTACCGCCGCCGCGACCGCTGACCACGCCGGCGGGCGCACCGCCCGGGGCTCAGCCCAGGAAGACGTTGCGGCGCTGGGTGAGCAGCCGGTAGAGGGTCTGCTGGATCGTCTCGCGCACCTGGTCGGTCAGGTTGAACACCAGCATCGGGTCGTCCGCCGCGTGCTCGCCGTACACGTCGGTCCGGATCGGTTCGCCGAACTCGATGTACCACTTCGACGGCAACGGGATCGCGCCCAGCGGCCCCAGCCACGGGAAGAACGGCGTCACCGGGAAGTAGGGGAAGCCGAACAGCCTGGCCAGCGCCTTGATGTCGCCGATCTTCGGGTAGATCTCCTCGGCGCCGACGATCGAGCACGGGATGATGGGCACGCCGGTGTTCAACGCCGCCGAGACGAACCCGCCCCGTCCGAAGCGCTGGAGCTTGTAGCGGTCCTTGAACGGCTTGCCGATGCCCTTGAAGCCCTCCGGCCACACGCCGACGAGCTGTCCGGACGTGAGCAGCCGCTCCGCGTCCGGGTTGCACGCCAGGGTCTGCCCGGACTTGCGCGCCAACGCGCCGAGCACCGGCGTCTTGAACACCAGGTCCGCGCCGAGCATCCGGAGGTGGCGGTGCTTCGGGTGGTCGGCGCGCAGCGCGAACGCGGTCATCGTCGCGTCCAGCGGCAGGGTGCCGGAGTGGTTGGCGACGATCAGCGCGCCGCCCTCGCCCGGCACGTTGTGCATGCCGATCGTCTCCACCCGGAACCACTTCTCGTACAGCGGCCGCAGCGGCGGCATCAGCACGTGGTCGGTGAGGTCCGGGTCGAACCCGAACTCGTCCACCTGGTAGTCGCCCTGGAGGCGGCGGCGGGCGAAGCCCACGAACTCCGCCAGGCGGTCCTCCCAGCCCGCGCGCGTCGGCTCCGCGGCGTGCGCCCCCTGCGACGGCTCCCGCGCGGGCCCGGACGACTCGGCCCCGGACGACTCGGCCCCGGACGACTCGGGCCCGGACGACTCCGGCCCCGACGACTCGGGCCCGGACGCCGTCGGCTCCGCGAGCGACGCCGCCGCGGCCCGCGCGTGCTCCGCCGACCCCCGCCGTCGTCGGGGAGCCTCCCGGTCCGCACCGTGCAACGGGATCACCCGCGCCTCTGCCACGTGTCCACCTCCTCCGTCTGGTTGCCGACTCCGCCGGCGTGCCGTCTAGCGGAACCTGGCCGCCGTGTCGAGCACGCGCCGCTCGACCGCCGCCACCAGCTCCGGGTCGATGAGCGGGCGCAGCGCGCGACCGCTCACGTAGTCGTCGAACGCCTGCTGGGTGGTCCACCTCGGCGTGAAGCCGAACTCCCGCTTCAGCAGGGTCGTGTCCACCACCCGGCCCCAGTTCAGGAACCGCATCTGGTCCGGGGAGAAGTCCACCAGCCGGGCGCCGCGGAAGAACCGGCCCATCGTGGGCACCGCGACGCTCGGCACGGGCAGGTTCACGCGCCCCGCCCGGCGGATGGCCTGGGAGAGCAGCAGCACGCCGTCACCGCCGACGTTGTACACGCCGGGCAGGTCGTGCAGCGCCGCGCGCTCCAGCACGGCCAGGGCGTCCTCGGAGTGCAGCAGCTGCACCCTGGCGTCGTACCCCAGCACCGTCGGCACGACGGGCAGCGCGAAGTACCTGGTCAGGACGGTGTCGATGCGGGGGCCGATGAAGTTCGTGAACCGCAGGGCGGTCACGTCGACGTCCGGCCTGCGCCGGGCGAAGCCCCGCACGTACCCCTCGACCTCGACCGCGTCCTTGGCGTACCCGCTGGACGGCAGGTCCTTCGGGCCCATGTCCTCGGTGAACACCGCCGGGTCGCGGGAGCTGGACCCGTAGACCGCGCTGGTCGACTTCACGACCAGCTTGCGCACGTGCGGCGACTTCTGGCACGCGGCCAGCAGCTGCATCGTGCCGATGACGTTCATCTCCTTCATCACGGTCCGGCCGGTCGGGCCGGCCGGGTTCGCGGTCACCGACGCGTGCACGACCGTGTCGACGTGCGCGGTGGCGATGACCTTCGCGATGAGGGGGTTGCGGATGTCGGCCCGGACGAACTCGGCGCGGCCCATGCGCCGCAGCAGGTCGCGCGACGGCGGCTCGGTGTCCACGCCGAGCACGCGTTCGATGTCCGGGTTCGCCGCGAAGCGCGCGGCGAGGTGGCCGCCGAGGTAGCGGCTGCAACCGGTGACGAGAACGACCTTGGGCGCCATGCGACTCCCTGTGCGCGGGTGGTGCGACTCGCACGATGCTAGCCGGGTTGCCGAAGTCGCGATCGCCGGCGGAACGCGGTCTTGACGCAGGTCACCACGCCTCTACCGGTGAATCACCCGGATGGCGGGGTGCGGGCCGGCGCCGCGCGCGGTGGTCGTGGAGCCGCGCGAGGGGCCCTGGAACGACAACACCGCCAGTCCCGGGCCGGTTGGCCGGGGACTGGCGGTGCGAGAACCCGCAGGGGTTACTTGCCGCGCTTCCTGCGCTGAACCCGCGTCTTGCGCAGCAACTTGCGGTGCTTCTTCTTCGACATGCGCTTGCGGCGCTTCTTGATGACCGAGCCCATGCGGGTTCCTTCACTACTAGACGTTGGTGGTCTCCACGCGCCGGTGGAGACACCCGTCAAGTGGGCGCGCCGACACCAGGCACGAACGGCCTATGAGTTTACCCGCCCGCCCGCACCGGCTCTCACCCGGCGTCGAAGTAGGCGTTGCGCAGGTACTCGTGCACCGCCTTCTCCGGCACCCTGAACGACTTGCCCACGCGCACCGCCGTCAGCTCACCCGAGTGAACCAGCCGGTACACCGTCATCTTCGACACGCGCATCATCAGCGCGACCTCGGCGACCGTCATGAATCTGACTTGACCGAGCGACTTCTCCTCCGCAGGCATGGATCACCGCGTCCTTCGACACGCGTCGTGCCGTCGGCTTCCCCACCGACGGTTCGACACGCACGTGCTCCTCTGAGGGTAACGGGACACGTGGGACTGGTGCGACGGCCAATGGCGGTATCAGTCCGCCTGGTGGTCGCGTCCCAGTTCCACCGAACGGTCGCGGGCCGCCTCGATGGCCGCCAGCATCGCCGCGCGGACGCCGTGCTTCTCCAGCTCGCGGATGGCCATGATGGTGGTGCCGGCGGGCGACGTGACGGCCTCGCGCAGGATCACCGGGTGCTGGTCGCCCTCGTTCAGCATGGTGGCCGCGCCCACGGCCGACTGGATGATCAGCCGACCGGCGAGGTCGCGCGGGATGCCGAGCAGGATGCCCGCGTCGATCATGGCCTCGACCAGGTAGAAGAAGTAGGCGGGCCCGGAGCCGGACAGCGCGGTGACGGCGTCCTGCTGGCTCTCCGGCACGCGGGCGACCTGGCCGACCGTGGTCAGCAGCTCCTCGACCAGGTTCAGGTGGTCGTCGGTGGCGTACCGGCCGGCGGAGATGGCGCTCATCGCCTCGCCGACGAGCATCGGCGTGTTCGGCATGACCCGGACCACCGGCGTGCTGTCGGGCAGCCTGCGCTCGTACAGGGCCGTCGGGAGGCCCGCGCACAGCGACACGACGAGCGTGCCTGGCTTCAGCACGGGCGCCAGCTCGTCCAGCAGCGGCTCGATGTCCTGCGGCTTGACGGCGACCACGAGCACGTCGGCCCGCTGCGCGGCGGCGGGCACGTCCACGCCCTCGACGCCGTAGCGGGCGGTCAGCGCGGCGGCCCGGTCCGGGTGCTTCTCGGTGAACAGCAGTTCATCGGCCTTGCGGCCCCCCTGGAGCAGCCCGGACAGCAGGGCTTCCCCGATCTTGCCAGCCCCCAGCACGGCGATGGTCGTCATGCGCCAAGCCTGCCACGCCTCCACAAGCCGAAATCCGGTGGTCGGGGGTTCGGCGGCGCAGGTCAGAGGTTCGGCGGCCCGGACCGGGCGCTCAGACGGCCGGGGTCAGCGCCAGCTGCCGCGCCTGGCACACGAGCCGCCCGGCGGAGTCGATCACCACGGCGTCCTCGTCGAACCACTGGCCGTGCACCGCGCTGCACGACACCCGCACGCGCAGCCACCCCGGCGCCGGGTTGGCCCGCAGCAACGCCGTGAGCTGCACCGTCGGCGACCACCCGAACCGGCCGAGGTTGAACGTCACCGGCATCGAGATGTCGCCCGCGACCAGCGCGAAGTACGGGTCCGGCCGCTCCGCCAGCGGGCGCACCCACAGCCGCAGCACCAGCGGGTCGCCGACGCGTCCCTTCAGGAACCCGGCGCCCTCCTGGTCCAGCCGCACGTCGCACACCGAGCCCAGCTTGTACACGCCGCCCGCGCCCATCGAGGCCAGGTCGATCGCGTCGATCGGCGGCGCGGCGGGCATGTCCGGCAGGTCGACGTAGTCCGGCGCGGCCGTCGGCATCCGCCCGACCGTCACCACGGCCTCCACGCAGCTGCGCCCGCGCTGCTCCAGCGTCGACGTCACCACGGTCGCCGTCCGGCCCGCCTTGCGCACCTGCGTGCGCAGCAGCACCGGCCCCACCTCCGGCGCGCGCAGGAACTGCGTGCTCACGGCGAGGGGCGCGAGGTCGTCGGCCGCGGGCACGGCCGCGCGGGCGCTGTCCACCGCCGCCCGCGAGACCAGGGCCAGCAGGAACCCGCCGTGCGGCTTGGGGCCGACGGTCCACTCCGCGGGCAGGGACGCGGTGTACGTGCCGTCGCCCAGGGGGCGGACCGCACTGGCTACCGAGAAGGACACAGGGCTCCTCACGAACGGCTCACCAGCGAGCGCAGGAAGAAGGCGACGTTGGCCGGCCGCTCGGCGAGCCGGCGCACCAGGTACCCGTACCACTGCTCGCCGAACGGCACGTAGACGCGCACGACGTGCCCCTCCGCGGCGAGGTGCAGCTGCTCGCCGGGCCGGACGCCGTACAGCATCTGGAACTCGAAGTCCTCGACCGACTTGCCGTGCCAGCGGGCGCGTTCCCCGACGATCTCGACCAGGCGCGGGTCGTGGGTGGCGAACATGGGGTAGCCGGAGCCGGCCAGCAGGACGTTGGCGCAGCGCACGTAGTTGAGGTCGACCTGGTGGGGGTCGACGTAGGCCACCGACGCGGGCTCCGCGTACGCGCCCTTGCACAGCCGGACGCGGGTGCCCGCCAGCTCGCGGCAGTCGTCCAGGGTGCGGCGCAGGCACGCCTGGAGCACCGCGCCGGCCCACGGCCAGTGGCGGCGCAGCTCGGCGAGCACGCGCAGGGTCGCGTCGGTGGTGGTGTGGTCCTCCATGTCGACGGTGACCGTCGTGCCCGCCTGCTCGGCGGCGGCGCAGATCCGGGACGCGTTGTCGAGCGCCAACGTCTCGCCGAGGGCCAGGCCCACGGCGGACAGCTTCACGCTGACCTCGGCGTCGGCGGCCAGGCCCAGGTCGTGCAGCTGGTCCAGCAGCTCCAGGTAGGCGCGCACGGTCCGCTCCGCCGTGCCGCGGTCCGCGGTGCCCTCGCCCAGGTGGTCGAGGGTGACGCGCAGCCCGTCCTGCCCGACCAGGCGGCTCGTCGCGTCGATCGCGTCGGCGGTGGTCTCGCCCGCCACGAACCTGCGCACGACGTCGCGGCTGACGGGCGCGCTCGCGACGACCCGGCGCACCGCGTCGTTTCCCGCGGCGGCGAGGACCAACGTGCGCAACGGATTCACGATCAAGACCCTAGCCGTTGGGCCGGGCGTCAGCGGAGGTGACTTCGCGGGCACGGCGGCGCGCGGCGCGTGGACGCCCGGTTGCCGGCCGGCGGCGTCAGAGGTGCAGGCGGGCGAACAGCAGGGACTCGGCCAGCAGCTCGGCGCGCTCGGCCGTGGTGCGGGCGCGGCGGGTGTTGACCTCCAGCACGACCTGGCCGGAGAAGCCGGTGCGGCTCAGGTGGGACAGCAGCTCGGCGCACGGCTGGTTGCCGCGGCCCGGCACCAGGTGCTCGTCCTTCGGCAGGCCGGACCCGTCGGCCAGGTGGACGTGGGTGAGCCCGTCGCCCATGCGCTTGGCCATCTCCATGACGTCCGTGTGCGCGGCCGACGCGTGAGACAGGTCCAGCGTGTAGTTCCGGTGCCCGACGTCGGTCGGGTCGATCGACGGCCGGAACGCCGTGACCTGCACGGACCGCCCCCGGCCGAGGGGGCGCCGGACCGGGAACATGTTCTCCACCGCGATGGCGACGCCGCTGGAGTCCTCCAGCGAGGCGACGAGGTCGGCGAACCCGTCCGCGTACTTGCGCTGCCACAGGAACGGCGGGTGCAGCACGACGGTCCGCGCGCCGAGGTCGCTCGCGGCCCGCACGCTGCGCCGCAGCCGTTCCGCCGGGTCCGGCGACCACACGCGCTGGCTGATCAGCAGGCACGGGGCGTGCACGGCGAGCACCGGCACCCCGCTGCTCTTCGCCAGGCGCCGGAGCGCGTTCACGTCCTGGCTCACCGGGTCGGCCCACACCATGACCTCGACGCCGTCGTAGCCGAGGTCGGCGGCGGCCTCGAACGCGGCGCCGGCGGGCTGCGGCCACACGGCCGCGGTGGACAGGCCGACCGGGATCAAGACTTCACCAGGAGCATCGCGGCCGGGGAGACCGTCACGATCAACCCGACGAGCACGGCCAGGATGGTGGTCTGGAGGTCGTCCGCGCG
This sequence comes from Saccharothrix hoggarensis, assembly GCF_042678885.1. GTDB lineage: Bacteria > Actinomycetota > Actinomycetes > Mycobacteriales > Pseudonocardiaceae > Actinosynnema > Actinosynnema hoggarensis. The sequence goes on along the minus strand of NZ_JBHTLK010000270.1, from coordinate 794 downwards.
GCGGATCTTGCGGACCATCATCACCAGTCCGACGGTCACGCCCAGCGCCACGACCAGCGCGGCGGGCGCGGCCGTGCTCCACAGGAAGTTGAAGCCGAGCCACAGCGCCGCGCCGCCGATCACGCCGACGGCGAGCTGGCCGACCATGACCAGCCACTCCTTGCCGGCGGAGCGGTCCGCGGGCCGTTCGTCCTCGACGTCGACGTCGACGTCGGCCAGGCCGGCGGGCTCGTCGTCGAAGTCGCGCCGCTGGAAGTCGCGGCGGCTGTCGTAGTCGTCCTCGTCGTCCTCGTCGAGGTCGACGTACGGGTGGAACTGGGTGCTCTCCGGCTCGGCGGTCGCGCCGGGCTCGTCGTCGTCGCCGAACCAGTCGTCGGCGGTTTGGTCGGGCAGCGGGTCCGGCAGCTTCGGCGGCGCGGGCGGCACGATCAGCACCGACTCGGTCGGCAGCGACTCCAGCGGCACGTTCGGCGTGAGCTTGTCCGGGATGCGCGGCAGCACCTCGGTCACCGGCTCGCGCGCGGGCGGCTTCACCACCGGCGGCTTGCCGGCGGGAGGCTTGCCGGCGCCAGGCGCGGGGCGCACCAGGTTCGACCGCGACGGCTCCGGCGCGACCTGGGGTTTCGGCGGCTTGGGCCGGGACGGCTCAGCCGGGAAGTCCGCCACGATCGGCGGCACGACCGTGGTCTCCTCGGCCGGGTCGACGTCCGGCGCGCGCCGTCTGCCCGGCTCGGCCTTCGGCGGCTCCAGGCGTGCGGCGGGCGCGTCGGGACGGGTCGGCGGCGGGTCGAGGC
>NZ_JBHTLK010000269.1:0-8566 GCF_042678885.1 Saccharothrix hoggarensis | reverse complement strand
TCCGGGGCGTCGGGGTCGGCGCGGCGGACGACGTCGGGGTCGAGGACGGCGACGAGGGCGTCGAAGTCGCCGCGCCGGGCGGCCGCGAGGAAGGCCTCCACGGCGTGCCGGTGACGGGTCGGCTCGGCGTCGGCGACCACGTCCGTCCCGCGCACCTTCGACCGGGCGCGGCTGGCCAGCTTCTTCGTGGTGGCGGTGCTGCGGCCGACGACCGGCGCGATCCGCTCGAACGGCACGGCGAACGCGTCGTGCAGCACGAACGCGACGCGCTCGGCCGGCGTGAGCGTGTCGAGGACGACGAGCAGGGCGCGGCCGACCGACTCGGCGAGGACGGTCTCCGCTTCCGGGTCGTCGTCCGCGGACCGGTCGGGCAACTGGTCGACGGTGTCCTCACGCCGGCTCCGGCGGTGTCGCAGCACGTCGAGGCAGATGCGGGACACGACGGTGCGCAGCCAGGCGGCGAGGTTGTCGACCGCGTCGGCGTCGACCCGGCACAGCCGCAGCCACGTCTCCTGCACGGCGTCCTCGGCCTCGGGCAGCGAGCCCAGCATCCGGTAGGCGACGGCGCGCAGATCGCCGCGGTGCGCCTCGAATCGGTTCGCCAGCTCGTCGCGCATCGGTCCCCTTGTGCCGTCGCCGGGCGTCGGTCGTTCCCCGCCGTCACCGGGTGGACGAGGCGCGAGCCGCAAAGGTGACAGGGGCGCCGGAGTTTTGTGGTCCGCGGCCGGCCGGGGGTTCCCTGATTCAGGCCGGTGAATGATTCGGGGATTGCGGGAATTCGTTGACCGCTCGTCGCCGTGACGTTTATAAAGGGCGGGTCCTCCGGGGTGGGCCGCGACACTCCTCAGCTTCGGCGAAGGGTTCGACGGCATGGGGAAACGTCTGTCGGCGCTGTATGTCGCGGTGCTGTGCGCGGCCGGGCTGGTCGCGGAACCGGCGGGGGCGAGCGCGGCGGAGCTGTCCGCGGTGTTCGACCGGGAGTCGGTGTGGAGCACCGGGTACGGCGGCCGGTTCGAGCTGACCAACCACGGCGACGTCGAGAGCACCGGGTGGGTCGTGGAGTTCGACCTGCCGCCGGGGTCGTCGGTGGCCAACGCGTGGAACTCCGTCCTGACCCGCGACGGGCAGCGCTTCCGGTTCGCGAACGCGGGCTTCAACGGCCGGATCAGGCCGGGCGGCACGACGTCGTTCGGGTTCAACGTCTCGGGTCTCGGCCTGCCGGCCGGCTGCACGGTGAACGGCGTGCCGTGCGAGGGCGGCGGCCCGGCGCCGGACACGTCCGCGCCGACCGTCCCCGGCGGGGTGCGGGTCACCGGCGTGACGGCGGGTTCGGTGTCGCTGGCGTGGGACGCGTCCACCGACAACGTCGCCGTCGCCGGCTACGAGGTGTCGCGGGGCGCGACCGTGGTCGCCACGACGTCGTCCACCGCCGTCACCGTCGGCGGTCTGGCCCCGAGCACCGCGTACGCGTTCACGGTGCGGGCTCGTGACGCGGCGGGCAACACCTCCGCCGGCGCGGAGGTCACCGCCACCACCGGCGCCGGCGGCTCGGCGGTGGACGTCTCCACGGCGGCGCAGCTCCAGGCCGCGTTGGCGGCGGCCGCGCCGGGGCAGACGATCCGGTTGGCCGCCGGCGTGTACCGGGGCGCGTTCGCGATCACCCGGCCGGGTTCGGCCGACGCGCCGATCACGCTCACCGGCCCGGCGGACGCGGTGCTCGTCAACGACGGCCCGTCCGGCTCCGGGCCGGGGTGCCCGATGCCGACGCCCGGTTGGGACCCCGGCTACGGGCTGTGGCTGCACGACGCGCCGCACTGGAACCTGGTCGGGTTCACCGTGCGCGAGTCGAAGAAGGGCATCGTGGCCGACAACTCGCACCACACGGCGATCGACCGGGTGACCGTGCACCACGTGGACGAGGAGGCGGTGCACTTCCGGCGCTCGTCGGCGGACAGCGTGCTGCGCGACTCCGCGATCAGCCACACCGGTCTGGTGCAGGCGGGGTACGGCGAGGCGGTCTACATCGGCTCGGCGAACTCGAACTGGGCGTGCCACGGCAACACCGGCGGCGTCGACCGCAGCGACCGGGTGCAGGTCGTGGGCAACCGGATCGGCCCCGGCGTGACGGCCGAGCACGTCGACGTCAAGGAGGGTACGTTCCACGGCGTGATCCGCGGCAACACGTTCGACGGCACGGGCATCTCCGGGCAGAACTCGGCGGACTCGTGGGTCGACGTGAAGGGCATCGGCTACACGATCGAGGGAAACACGGGCACGTTCGCGTCGCCGGGCACGTTCGCCAACGGCTACGAGACGCACAACCCGGCCACCACGCCGTCGTTCACGAACGGGTGCGGGAACGTGTGGCGCGACAACCGCTCGGACCTCGGCGGCGTCGGCCAGTACGCGATCCGGATCACCTCGACGTCGAAGTGCTCGACCGCGCCGAACGTCGTGCACGCGTCGAACACCGTGACGAGGGCCGTGGTGGGGCTGACGAACGTCGCCGTCACGCCGTAGCCCGCCGCGACGCCGTGCGTCCCCTGTGGACTGTTCCGCAACGGAGTCGTCCACAGGGGAATCGCCATTTCCCCTTCTCCACAAGCTTTTAGGTTAGGCTGCCCTCAATCATTTCGTGTTGCGGCGCCCGGTGGTCGGTGGCAGCGTCGGAGTCCGGCGAAGCCAGCGGTCCAGAGGAGCGGTCATGAGCACCACCACCGAAATGCCCGCCGTCAGCGAGTGCACCGTCACCGGGTGTTCGTACAACCACGACGGGTGTCACGCCTTCGCGATCACCGTCAGCGGTGTGGACGGCGCCGCCGACTGCGGCACGTTCATCCCGTTGGCCCGCAAGGGCGGCCTGCCGAAGGTCGTCGCGCAGGTCGGCGCGTGCTCGCGCACCGACTGCGTGCACAACTCCGAGCTGGAGTGCACCGCGTCCGGGGTGCGGGTCGGCCCCGGCCAGGGCGACCACGCCGCCAACTGCCTCACCTACACCCCGGCCTAGCGCACGGGTCGCGCCGCGTCCCCGGCCACGGCTGCCGGGGCGCGGACGTGACGTGTTCGGCGGGTCGCCGGCGCGCTCTAGGATCGGGGGGTGACGATCACCATTCCCGGCTTCGGCGAGCTGACGCCGGTCGACCACACGCCCGAGGGTGTGGCGTGCTGGAACTCGACCCACGCCGGGACGTCGGTCAGCGTGCTGGTGGAAGACCCGGCCTCGCCCGACGACCTCGACCTCCCGTTCATCGGCTCGGTCCTCGGCGACCGGGAGCGGCTGCTCGCCGTCGCCCACTCGGCCGTGGCCGAGCACCTGCGCGAGCGCCCCGGCTACGGGCCGGACGCCGTCGCCGAGCCCGAGTTCACCTTTCACCCCGGCCGGGACTGGCTCGTCCGGTTCGCCGAGTGCCGCGTGCCCGGCCTCACCGAGCTGGGGGTCGTGGTCGTGTTCAACGGCGGTGACGTGGTCGGCGTGGACGACATGGCGGACGTCGAGCTCTCCGACGACTGACCCGACCGACTGGCGGGCCGACGGACGGGCCTGCCAGCCGGTTGACGGGCCGGCCGGCCGCGCGGCTGTTCGGTGGCGGGGTCAGCAGGGCTTGCGCAGGACCGACCCGGTGGTGCCGGGCAGCGACACCGACTTCACGACGGCGTTCCGCTCGTCCAACTGCCGGGTGGACAGCCGCACGGTGACGGCCCGGCTGCCGGTCGGGTTCGCGTTGACCAGCACCGTGCCGCACGCGAAGTCGCGCTGGAAGACGTTGCGCGCCACGGACCGGTACGGGCCGGCCGGCGCGCCCAGGTCCCAGTCGTACTCGGCGTGCCACGGCGAGGGGTCGCCGTAGCCGTCGGTCCGGTGGAGCTCGGCGATCGCCGCGCGGCCGCCGTTGGCCATCAGGTAGCTCGCCAGCGCGTACCGGAACGGCCGGTCCTGGCCGGGGGTGAAGTGCGGCTGCACCCAGGTGATCTTGCCGCGGGCCTCGTTCGAGGCGATCTCGGCGACCTGCCTGCTCCACCCCTCGTCGTACTCGGGCAGCAGGTTCGTGTCGTCGAACGCCAGCCACCACTCGTCGAACCCGCCGTCGAGGTGTTCGGTGTAGGCGTCCCACATGCCCGCGTGCAACCTGGCGTTGGAGAGGTTGGCGACCGTCTTGAGCCCGGAGGCGACGAATTCGTCCCGGGTGTTCGACAACATCGAGAGGTACGCGTCCTGCATCGCCGCGTCGGTCGGGTACTTCGCCGGGCACACGCCCGGGTGATAGGCGTCGCACGGGAACAGCGCGTTGTCCATGAACACGCCGTCGAATCCGGAGGCCGTGCTGCTCGCGATCACGTTCGCGGCCCACTCGCGTTGGTACTCTGGGTTGCCCACGTCCATCTGCCAATGACCCGAATAGCCGCTGTATTCCATTCTCCGGCCGTTCCGGTCGAGCAGGAACCACTCAGGGTGGTCCCGGTCGGCCCGGCAATAACCCACACCGGCCGGCAGGTGCTCGTCGTCCACGCCGTCGCGGCACGCGTACGAACGGGTCGAGGAGAGGTCCTTGTAGACGTACACCCGGACGTCCGGGTCGACGGCCTTGAGCTTGGCCCGCAGCTCGCCCTCCCAGGCGTTGAGCACGACGTACGAGCGCCTTCCCGCCTCGACGGCCCAGGTCGGGGCGGAGACCGGCGTGCCGCTCATGTGGAGCCAGAACGACTGCACCCGGCCACCTCCGCCCGACGTCGGACCGTGGTCACGCGCGGCGGACACGGCGCCCGTCGGCACCGCCACGAGCGCCGCGGCGGTGATGCCGACGACAATGGAGTGGATTGTGCGCGACCCACCGCGTCGCGCAAGTCGGAGTCGACGCCGATCGTTCTTCCGGGGCAGGGACATGTCGAACCCCCATCGCGGCGGACGGCAGCCCTGGTGTCGCGGCGACAAATGCCGCCGCGGCAGGGAACAATGGGCGCGTCCTCCCTCGTAGTGGTCGCGCCGTTCACCCGATCAAGCAGGCGAACGCGCCGTTGCAGTAAAACCGCTCATCAGCGCGCAGGTCAAGCAACGTGCGCGGGTTCGCGCACGAAATCGCCCGTCTCCATTGGTCGGGACTATTCGGTCAACACGGTGTGTCGGTCATGCCGCCACGGGCGCGACCGGCGTCGAGCTTCGGCGCAGCAGACGAGCGCCATGCCCGCCAGCAGCGGTAGGACCACGGCCCCCTCGACCGCCAGTGCGCACGTGAGTGCGATCCACAGCAGCAGCCTCATGGGGAAAGGCTAGGGAGACCCCGGTCACACCGGTATCCGATTTGGGCAAGGCTTGAGGTACGAGCCGGCCGCGCCAGGGTCACGGGCCGGCGACGAAGCCGCCGTTCTGATCGTTTTGTCGGACCCCCTCGCTAACCTCCGCCGCAACCGTCGTGAACGATCTCGCAGGAGGAACCGTGGGCTGGCTCGACGCCGCGTCCGGGTACCAGGTGCGGCTCGGGGAGAACGGGCGCGTCCAGTGCCGCAACGGCAAGGGCAAGCTCCTCTCCTCGGTGCCCGCGTCGCTCAAGGACGACCCGGGTGTCGTCCAATTGCGACAGCTCGCCGAGTGGCTCGGCCGCCACCAGGCCGAGTGCCTGGCCACAGTGGACGGCTGGATGGTGCGGTCCCTGCCGGTGCCCTCCGCGCTGATCGCCGAGGTCTGGGCGGACGCCGCGTGGGCCGGCGCGCTGCGCGACCTCGTCGTGACCGCCGACGACGGCGACGGGACCGAGACCGGGTTCCTGCGCGACGCCGACCCCGAGCGCGGCCTCGGCGTCGTCACCCTCGACGGCGACACGCGCCGGCTGCGGCCCGAGGTCGTGCGCATCCCCCACCCCGTGCTGCTGGACGACCTGGAGGAGCTGCGCGAGTTCGGCGCGGAGCTGGACGTGGCGCAGAAGGTGCAGCAGCTGTTCCGCCAGACGTTCACGCGGCCCGTCGACGTGGCGGGCAGGACGTCCGTGGACGACTACGCGGGCGGGAAGTTCGAGCAGCTCAACCACGCGCTCAGCCGCTGCCGCACGCTCGGCTACCCGGTGCGCGGCGGCTACGCGGTCTACTCCGCGTTCGAGGACGGCCGGGTCGTGGAGGCCCGCTACTGGCTCGGCTCGGACTACCCCGAGGCCGAGACGTCGACCGGGCAGCTGCGCTGGGCGCTGGAGGACGGAACCGAGGTGCCGCTCGCCGACGTCGGACCGGTCGCCTGGTCCGAGGGCATGCGCATGGCGGCGGCGATCCACGCCGGCCGCGTCATCGAGGAAGCGGTGGTGGCCCCGTGAACGCCCTGAGCCAGAAGGCCCTCATCGCGGCGGGGGCGGTGCTGCCCGGCACGTCCGACGTCGGCGAGGACCGCGACACGACCACGGCCCGCCGGTACCGCCACCCCGCCCTCGACGACCGCGTCGTCGTGCGGCTGGTGCCCGCCGTCCTCGGCCGCGCCGAAGACCTGACCTGCGAGTACCTGGGCTTCGACGCGCCGGAGCGGGTCGAGGGCGTCGGCACGGGCAAGCGCAGCGCCCTCGGCTTCCCCGCGTGGGCGCTCGTGCACGACCCGGCCAACGCCCACCACGCGCTCAACCTCGTCAAGGACATCGAACGCCTGGCCCGCACCGCGAAGTCCCGCGCGGGGGCGGCGAAGGACGGCTTCACCGCCCTCGGCGCCATGCTCGGCCGGTCCGCGCCGCACTTCCTGCCCACGTTCTACGAGCAGGCCGGGCGGATCTTCCTGCAGCACGGCAACACCTCGTACGCGGCGAGCATGTTCGGCAAGGCCCGCGAGGCGGAGGAGGTGCACGACCTCGTCGTCGACCCCGAGCGCACCCGCGACGTGTTCCTGGAGTTCGCGTTCGCCGGCGCGCTCACCGCCAAGGCGCTGTCCGCGCACGCCAAGGGCCTGGCCCGCAAGCACGACGCGGACGCGGCCTACGAGCTGTTCCTCACCCTGTGCGTCGAGCGGACGCGGGGCGGGCTGCCCCCGTACACGGGGATGCCGGAGGACCTGCGGCGGCTGGCGAAGGCCGCCAAGCGCGACGTCAAGGTTGAGGACGCTCGGCTGCTGCGGGCCGTGCTGGACAGCTCCGCGATCAGCCGCGCGGGCGCCGGGTTCTGGAAGGCGTACCGCGACTCGCTGGTGGCGCTGGCCGCCGCCGACGTCGAGGTGCGCGGCCGGCTGCTGTCGTTCGTGCCGGACGCGGATGCCGCGCTCGAGACGTGGCTGGACATCCTCACGGCGTGCGGCGCGACCCGTGCGCTGGTCGGGCCGGACGAGGTGGCGGCCGAGCCCGCCGAGTGGTTGTCGGCCGTGCTCGGGGTCCGCCTGTTCGGCTGGCACGCCGTCACGCGGTCGGTGACGCTGCTGGACCTGGTGGCGGCGATGGCCGACCGGCTCGTCGCGGACGGCGTGCCGGTCCGCGCGCTGCGCTACCGGCACCAGGGCGAACTCGACCTGCTCGACCTGCTGGTGTCGCGCGGCGTGCCGATCGCGACCCCCAACCACGGCGACCCGGACCTCGACGTCCGGGGTTGGCTGTCCGACGACGGTCCCGGCCGCCGCGACCTCGTCGCGCTGGCCACGTCCGAGCGGTTCCGCGCCGCCCTGGGCCGGGGGCTCGTCAAGCACGCCCGCGCCTCGGCCCGCTCGGAGGCCGTCGACGTCGGGCTGCTGGCCACCGCGATGGCCGTGCCGGGGCTGCGCGCCGCGCTGCGCGACTGGATCAGCGCGAGCGCCGCCGAGGTCGCCGCCACCGGCCTGCCCGACCTCGGCCGGCACCTGGGCCACCTCGAAGTCGTGCGCCGGCCGGAGGCGTTCGTGGACGTGCCCGAGGCGGCCGAGTCGCTCGCCGCCACGGACGTCGCCGCCGCCCTGCACCGGACGTTGCGCGCCGGCCTGCTGGACGAGCTGGGGTGGCCGGCGCTGGACGCCGCGGTCGCCGGCCTGCGGTCCTCGGGCGGCCCGAACGACCAGGGCGTGTTCATGTGCGGCGAGGGCTGGCCCGCGTTGGTGCTGCGCCACGGCGAGACGTTCGTCGTGGTCGGCCCGGACGGCGTGCTCGCGGAGCACGTGTCCCGCATTCCCGCCGACGCCCGCCGCAACCGGAGGGCGAACCCGGTCGCGATGTGGGTGGACGGCGTGCTGCTGGTGCGCTGGGAAGGCCCGGACGGCCCGATGGCGTACTGGAGCGACGCGCCGGACCGCGTGTTCGCGATCGAGGACGGCCGTGATCACCACTACCACTGGACCTCCTCGACCATCGCGTCGATCGCGCTGCCCGGTGGCGGCCGCTTCACGGGCGGGCGCGCCGTGCACCCCGGCGACACCGTCCTGCCGATGGCCCACAAGGCGCACGGCGACGGCACGACGGTGTGGACCGCCTTGTACCGGGACCGGGGGTGGCACTGGGTGGAGGTCGACCCGGCCACCGGCGAGCTGGGCCGGGCGAGCCTGCCGCGGTTCGTCGAGGACTTCGCCGACGACGGCGCGGCCCTCGACCTCGACGCCTGCGACGTGCGGCCCGCCCGGCCGACGACCGCCGCCGGCCCCCTCGGCGCC
>NZ_JBHTLK010000268.1:0-8576 GCF_042678885.1 Saccharothrix hoggarensis | reverse complement strand
CTGCCGGGACTTCCGCGCCTGTCGGCGGTGGGGCTGCACCGGCGGCCGGTGCGACCCCGGCCGGTGGAGCCGGCGGTGGTGGGCGTGGGCCTGCCGCGCCGGCGGCGGGTGGATTCGCGCCCGATGGGACCACCCCTCCTGCCTCGGGTTCGTCTGCGGGCGGGCGGGATCAGAACGCTCGTGGGAACGACGCGGTCAGCGCCAGTTCGTTGACCGGGGTGCCGGTGCAGCCGTCGCCCGCCGCCGCACCGGTGTCGATGCCGGAACAGCGTGGTCCGGCGTCGTCCGCGCCGCCGGCTGCCGCGCCGCCGTCGCCCGCGCCTCAGCCTGGTGGGTTCGGACCCACCGGCCAGCAAGCCGGGAGCCCCGCGGCACCGGGTCGGTCGGACGGTCCGGCACCGGCACGCACGCCTGAGCCGACGGCTCGTCCCGCGGCGCCGACTTCAGCCGCGCCGACGTCAACGCCGACGTCCACGCCCACTGCCGCGCCGAACTCGCCGGCACCGGCTTCCCGTGGCGGCACGGAGGGTCCGGCTCCTGCGTCGCGTGGTGGAGATCCGTCTCCGACCGGCGACCGGGCGACGCCTGCGACCGACGGTCCCAATCCGGACAGCACCCCGACCGACAGCACTCCGACCGACAGCACCCCGACTGACGGCACGGCGTCCGACAACCAGCCGGCTGACGGCCCGACGACCGACAGCACGCCGACCGACGGCACCGACAGCACGGACACCGACGGCGCCGACCAGCCCACGGAGTTGGTCGGCGAGCCCGGTGACGAGCACTCCCCGGCGGCCAGTCACGAATGGCCCGCAGAAACCGAAACCGCAACCGGGACCGACACCGACACTGGCACCGGCACCGGCTCGGACCCGTTCCCCAACAAGAACGTCTGGGGCCTGCCGGCAGGCGTCGTCGAGGGCTTCTCCCACAACGGCGACTACCACTCCGTCCACGACAGCACGGGCCCCACGGACCAGTCCGTCGGCACGTATGACCAGCGCGCCGCCGCCCTCATCGAGCCGACCTACCAGCCCTACGGCCCGTACGGCGACTACCAGTCGTTCCGCGACGCCCACTCCCACCCGGACGGCAGCATCGCCTGGCCGCCGAACCAGGGCGCGGACGGCCCGCGGGTCGTCGTGGAGCTGCCCGCCGGCACGGTCCTCGACCGCTTCGGCAGCCCCAACGGCGACTTCCTCTCGCCCCTGCGCCCGGACGGTCAGGCGTACGGGTTCGGTGAGCGCGCGATCATGCCGGACAGCCTCGGCAAGGGCTACCACGTCTACGTCCTGGACGCGCCGCTCACGGTGGAGCTGGCGCCGGTCGCGCCCGCGTTCGACCAGAGCGGTGGGGCGCGGCAGCTCCAGCCGGTCCTGGACGCCAACCTCGCCGACCCGGCCACGGGTCAGATGAGCGTGCAGCGCCTGCTGGACCTGGGCGTCATGCGCGAGGTGGACGTGCCACCGGCCGACGGCCGCGTGCTGCCGCCCGACTTCGGCACGTTCGACCGCGACGGCAACGTGCTGACGCCGGAGACGGCGAGCGTCGCGGACGCCCGCGACGGCGCGTTCGACAACTACGCGCCCGCCGACCCGCCGGCCACGCTCACCCCGAACCCGGACCTCGGCCCGGTCGCGCACCAGGGCCCGATCCCGCTGGGCGAGGTGTCGCAGCGCGTCGACCAGGCGATCCGCAACAGCCAGGTCACCGATTCGGGCGTCGCGCTGCACACCGAGGACCGGTTGCGCGACCTGTCGAGCCGCATCCCGGCGAGCGACGGGCACGTCGTCCTCGACATCCACACCGCCGGCGACGGCGTCCGCATCGGCGACACGCACTACACCCGCGCCGAACTGGTCGAGCTGATCAACAACCACCCGGAGCTGGCGGGCAGGCCGATCATGTTCGTCGGCTGCGACGCGGGCGCGGGCGGGGAGAACAGCCTCGCCGCGCACGTCGCGCGGGAAACCGGGCAGCGCGTGATCGCGCCGGACAGCCTGGCCTGGTCGGACCGGCACGGCAACGTCTACGCCAGCTCCCCGAACGACGCCGGCACCGGGCCGCGCATCCCACCGGACGGCGGCTGGCACGCGTTCGAGCCGGACGGCACGCACAGCCCGGCCGGCGAGAACGGGATGCCGCCCGGCCACGAGCCGAAGGGTGACCTCGCCGCCGACGACCAGGCGCACCGCGGCCGGCTCGACATCGAGCCGCAGGTGCAGCAGCCGTGGTCGGCGCCGGAGACGACGCACGAGCGGGACGTCCGGCTGCGCGACGACGAGTCGTACTTCCGCGCCGGGCAGGACCTCCCCGCCGACACCCGGATCACGATCCGCGGCGAGGACGGCGCCGTGCGCACCGTCGTGCACGTGGACGCGAACGGCGCGGTGCACGTGGACGCGATCGCGCCGAACACGCGGCACGGCGAGAACCCCGAGGTGCGCAACCCCGCGCCGAACGCCCACTACCGCGTGGAGCTGGGGCACCGGCACGACGTGTTCGTCGCCAACGCCGACGGCACCCGGCAGACCACCCAGGACTCGATCAAGATCGGCGACCGGGTCGTCCCGATCGAGCGCGCGGTGATCATCGAGCCGGTCCCGGAGCCCGCGAACGGCCGCCAGGCGATCGACCGGGACCACCCGCTGGCGCCGCGGCCGGGCGAGGCGTTCACCGCCCGCGCGGACCTCCCGCCGAGCACGCGCATGGAGGTCCACGACACCGAGGGCACGTACCGCGGCACGGTGCAGACCGACGCGGACGGCAAGCCGAGGTGGGTGGCCGCCCCGGACTACCTGTCGAACGACACCCGCAACCCGGAGGTCCAGCACACCTCCCAGGGCACGAACTACAACATCGACCGCGGTCCGCTGCACCAGGAGTTCACCACGGACTCCCAGGGCCACCCGCAGCACGCCGTCGACCGGACCGAGCCGACCACGACCCGCCAGGCCCCGGTCACCGGCCTCGGGCAGGGCGAGCCGTTCAGCCGGCCGGGTCAGGTGCACGACTCGAACACCGAGTACCTGGTCAGCGACGAGCACGGCCAGCGGCGCGGCCGGTTCCTCACCGACGAGTCGGGCCACGTGGTGTTCGAGGACACCCACTCGGGCCAGCGCAGCCGCGTCAACGCCGAGATCGCGCAGGCGCCGGCGCACGCGCAGGTCACGTCCGATGGCTTCTACGGCCTCGGCCGGGCCGAGCAGCCGGTCCGGACCTGGCCCGCGCCGGCGAACGGCCAGGTCGAGCTGGCCGTGCAGCGCACGAAGACCGACGACGGGTACGTGTACTCGGTGAAGGTCGTCAGCGGTGACACCAGCGGCTGGACGCCGGAGCAGCGGGCCGCCGTCACGCGCCCGTACAACAACGCCGACCCGTTCGCGGCGCGCGCCGACCTGCCGCCGAACACCCGGTTCGTGCTGGACGACCACAAGAAGCAGGGCTACGGCACGTTCCAGACCGGTGACGACGGCACGACGTCGCACGTCCACACGTTCCGGCCGTTCAGCCCGGACCTGAACAACCCGCTGCCGAACGCGGTGCTGGTCGCGGACAACGACATGTGGCGCGGTCGCACCAACGGCGACGGCGAGACGGTCGCGACGACCGGCCGGCCGGACCTGCGGTCGGGTGGCGCGATCCGCCGCGACGGCAGCGCCCAGCTCGACGTCGGCGGTCACGGCGAGGTGGACGCGGACGGCCGCAAGCTGTCCGACGGCGGCCACCACCAGGGCAACGAGACCGGCGGTCCCGGCGAGGCGGCGAACCAGTCCAGCCAGCAGCGCGACCAGAACCAGGGCAACGGGCGACCGGCGTTCACGACGGAGGAGACGTGGCACCGGATGGAGCGGGACCGCGCGAAGTTCCTGAAGTCCGGCGGTACGGTCGAGATGATCGACACGTTCGCCCTGCGCGACCCGCTGCAACGCCACCCTCACACGTACCAGACGCGGTGGCGTGTGACGCTCGCCGACGGCACGACCGAGATCTACGTCAGGAGCTACCCGAATGAGCACAACGCAGCCCTCTGGCCGGCCGACTTCTGAGCAGCGCCACGACGAGCTGCTCCAGCACATCGGCGGCATGCTGCTGGACGCTGCTCCGGACGGCTTCCGGCGGATCGACGTGCTGGTGCGGATGACGGTGGCCGTGCAGGACGTGACGCTGAAGGTCTACCTGCCGGACGGGACCACCCCCGAGGTGTTCCCGCCGGACGGCCTGAACGCGGCGTTCCAGGAGATGCGCCAGGTGCTGTACCAGCCGGGGCGCGGCACGTGGTTCTCGGCGCGGTGCGTGGTGAACGCGCCGGTCCGCATCGACATCACCTACAACTTCGACCACGACCCGCGGTTCGAGCCGCCCGTGCCGGCCGCGGACTTCGCCCGCGACCTCCAGGTCTTCCCGCGTGACGAGGCCTACGTCCCCGACTGGCTGCGCGCCAAGCTCGTCGAGGCGGGCGCGGGCCCCGAGTCTGTGAGCACCGAGGAGCAGAACGCATGACCGCGCCGCAGTTGGACGTCGAGGACCAGAACGCGATCCTGGGCTCCGTCACCACCCTGCTGGTGCAGCGGCTCCCCGGTGACTGGGAGCAGCTGTTCGTCGACTTCCGGATGGTGGGCCGCCACCTGGAGACGCAGGTGTCCGGGCTGACCATGTACGGCTCGTCGTTCGACTGGGAGCTGCCGGAGGAGGCGCTGCCGTTCTTCGTGCAGCTGCGCGACGGCATGGCGCGGCCGGGTCACGGCACGTGGCTGTCGATGAAGTTCCACCTCGTGCACCCGGACACGTACTCGGCGGAGTTCGACCGGGACCACGAGCCGGACTGGACGCGGCCGCCCGCGCCGCACCACTACGTCGAGGAGCTGGAGACCTACCCGCGCGACGACCGCGCGATCCCGGCGTGGCTGCGGGAGCGGGCCGGGCTCGGACCGGCGACGGCCGACGTGTTCGCGGCGCCGCTGTTCGACGCCGTGGACCCCGACGGCGGCCCGCTGCACCACCGGCCCGCGGTGCACCCGCAAGAGCTGGACGACGTGCTCGCGTACCTGGAGAGCGCGCCGGTCGTGCTCGCCGCGCGGTCGTACGGGCCGGACGCGTTCAAGCCGGACGCGACGCCGTCCGTGCCGCTGTCCTTCCACACCGACGGCACGTGGGTGTGGCCGGGCGGCGTGGCGTACTACCTGCGCAACCACAACGTGCCGCCGGTGCCGCAGCTCGTGCAGCACATCCGGGACAACAACTACGCCGTGCCGGACGTCGCCCCGGAGGCGGAGGACGCGGCGGCCGCCGTCGCCACCGGTCAGGCCGCGGGCGCGCCGCTGCCCGAGCACCAGCCGCGGGTGGTCTCCGAGGTCGACCAGCGCGCGCTGGACCAGCTCAAGGCGCGGCTCGACCACTACGGCGTGCCCGAGTCCGAGTACGGCATCGTCGAGCCGAAGCCGGACGCGTTGGTGATCGAGCCCGCGCCCGGCCGGTCGGGCTGGCAGGTCCAGTTCTGGGACGCCAGCCGCGGCCCGCACGGCCGTCCGCGCGTCTACGAGCACGCGGTGGACGCGGCGAAGGTGCTGCTGGCGGAGCTGCTGTGGCGGGCGGAGCCGGGCGCGTCGCGGCCCGCGGGCGCGGACGAGGTGCGGCCGGTCGCGGACATCCAGCCGCTGCCCGACGAGCCGCCGTTGTCGCTGTTCCGCGACCGCGAGGACGTGGTCCTGCCGGTCGGCGTCGAGCTGGACCGCTTCGGCGCGGAGACCGGCAACCTGGCCTACGAGGCGGGCACCGCGTTCGGCAACCGATCGTTGCCACCCGATTGGCTGAACCGCCGGTACCACGTGTACCGAGTGCAGAAGCCGGTGCCGGCGCTGAAGGGCGTCGCGGTGCCGTGGTTCGGCCAGCCGGGCGGCGGCACGGGGTACTTCCTCGCCCGCGCGGTGCGGGAACTCCTGGCCGACGGGAGCCTGGTCGAGGTGGCCGCGGCGACGGTCCGGCAGCCGCAACAGGGGGTCTGAGGGCTGTCGCAGCGCGTCATTAGTCCGTTCGGCTCAGCGGGGTCACGTGCGGGCACGGTGAGTCGCGGGGGAAGATGGTCCACGTGTCCGAGCTGAAGCCGCTGAACCCGACCGAGCAGGATGCGCTGGTCAAGCAGATCGGCCTGACGCTGATGCGTGCCGCTCCGGAGGAGTGGCGTCACGTGACGGCGGAGTACCGCGCGACCGGCCGGTACTTCGAGCTGGCCGCCGAGGTGCGGTCGGCCGACGGCGCCGTGCGCGCGTGGTCGCCGCCCCAGGAGGTCGCCGGCCTGTTCTCGCGGTTGCGCGCGGGCATGTACCGGGACGGCCGTGGCAGCTGGTCCAACGCCCGGTACCAGCTGGACCACCCGTCCAGCTACAACCTGGACTTCGACCGCGCCGAGCCGTCGTGGACGACGCCACCGCCGCCGCAGGCGTACCTCGACGAGATGCGGTTCTTCCCGCGCACCGACGACAACGTGCCGGACTGGCTGCGCCACCGCATCCAGCAGGCCACGCCGCCGCGCGACCCCCAGGCCCCGCCGCCGCGCGCGTTCCGCACGGCCCGCGTGTTCGACGGCGCGGGCCCCGGCGGACGTCCGTCGGTGAACCGCCCGCCGGTCGCCGACACCGACCGCGACCTGCTGCTGAGCTACCTCGACCGGGCGCCGGTCGCGGTGATCGGGCGCGGGTTCGACGCGGACGTGCTGAACCCGGACGCGCCGGCCGTGGTGCCGGTGGCGTTCCAGACCGACGGTCACTGGATCTGGCCCGCCGCGGTCGGCTACTACCTGCGCGCCTACGGCGTGCCGCCGGAGCCTGAGCTGGTGGAGCGGGCCAAGGCGCAGGACTTCGTGCTGCCCGAGGTGACGGAGGAGGCGCGGGTCGCCGCGGCGGCGAACCTGGGTTCGCCGGCCGCGCCGCAGGGCACCGTTCTGCCGGTGGCCGAGCCGCCGGAGGCGCCGGTCGAGGTGGGCGCGACGGTCGCCGCGCCGCTGCCCGACGTGACCGCCGCCGGTGACGCGCCGGGCGCGGCGGTGGACGTCGAGGAGACCGCGAACCTCACCGAGCTGAAGCCCGAGGTCATCGAGTACGCCCAGGACGGGCCGCCCTACCGGGTGCGGTTCGACGAGGACGGCCCGGTGATCGACGACCGGTACCGCCGCGAGTCCTACGTGGAGGGCATGGACCTGTTCGCGCCCGCCGCGTACGAGCGGGAGCTGACCGACACCCAGACCTGGAACCCGTTCACCGACGAGGAGCCGGACCCGGAGCCCGCCGAGGAGACCGCCGAGGTCAAGGCGGTGACGGGCGAGCCGGCGGCCGACCAGTCGGCAGCCGAGCCGCACCACGCCGAGCCGCATGGGGTCGACCCGCATGGGGTTGAGTCGCACCACGCCGAGCCGCACCACGCAGAGCCGCACGAGGTGGAGCCGTACCGGGTCGAGCCGCACCGGGCGGAGCAGCCGGCCGCCGCGACGGAGGTCACCGCCGAGTTCGAGGTCGACCCGGACCGGCTGTACGCGCCGGAGGGCGAGGGGCAGCCGTACGCGGAGCACGACGAGTCGAGGTTCGCCGAGCACGACGAGCCCCGGTTCGCGGAGCAGGCCGGGCCGCAGTTCGCCGCGCACGATGGCGGGCGGTTCGGCGAGCCCGCCGGCCACGACACCACCGGGCACGACACCACCGGGCACGAGGCCCCGGACCAGGGCTTCGCCGAGCGCGACACGGCCGATCACCACCCGGTCGGAGATCACGCGGCAGGGGATCACGCGGCCGACGATCACCGGGACCACGGCGTCGCTGACCAGGGCTTCGCCGACCAGGGTTACGCTGACCAGGGTTACGCCGAGCGCACAGAGTCCCGGTTCGAGGCCCAGGACGACCCGCGCGCCGAGGACGACCACGCCGAGGCCCGCGACCTCCGGGACGACGACCACGGCGAGCACGACGACCACGCGCACGGCGAACACGATGACCACGACGAGCACGAAGAGTCACGGTTCGCCGAGCAGCCCGCGCCCCCGGCGTACGTCGAGCAGCCCACGCAGTACGCCGACGCGGTCGAACTGCTCGACGACGTGAGCCCGCCGCCGGGCCAGGCGCCCGTTCCCGCGCCCGTGCCGGTCCCCGTGCCCGCACCGCCCCAGGCCGAACGCCCGGAACGGCCCCAGGAGCAGACCCGGGAACGGCCCCACGCCGAACGGCCGAAGATCACCCCGCCGCGCCAGGTCACGCCGGACGAGGAGCGCGAGCTGTCCGGCCTCCGCCGCGCGTTGGACGAGCTGGACGTGCCGCCCGCCGCCTACCGGTTCGGCGAGCCCGCCGACCGCACCTGGCTGCTGCGCGTCGAGGGCGAGGACTGGGAGGTGTCGTGGTTCGACCACGGCCCCACGAACCCGGTCCGCTTCGACCGGCTGGAAGACGCCGCCGCCTACCTGGTGGGCAGGCTCGTGCTGACGAACCGCCGCGCGCCGCGCCCGGCTCCGATGCCGCCACCCCCGCCGCCGCAGCGCCCGCGTCCGCCGATGAACAACGGGTTCCGCGCGGAGCCGCCGCGTCCGCCCG
>NZ_JBHTLK010000267.1:0-8646 GCF_042678885.1 Saccharothrix hoggarensis | reverse complement strand
GCCCGCCGTGCGGTCGCCCGCCGCGACGCGGAGGCCGTCCGCCACCGCTCGGCCAGGCTCGCGGCCGCCCGGCGCCGCCCCCGTCGTCGTGGTGGGGGCGGGGGTGGCGAAACCCGTCAGCAGCGGCACGTCGGTCGGGTAGCCGGGCATCCCGATGCGCTCGACCGGGTTGCTCACGCCGACCAGCTTCGCCGCCGCGATGGCGAGGCCGACCAGGACTCCCGCCGACGACAGGACGGCGAACCAGGCGGCCCGCTTCCACGTGCGGGGCGGCGTCACCGAGGCCGGCACCAGGCCGATGTTGAACTTGCGGAGCCCCATCTCGTCGGTGTCGACGAGCGGGTCGGGCGGCGGTGGCGGCGGGGTGTGCGGGGCGGTCACCGTCCGCCGGACCGGCGGGGGCGCGGGTGGTGGTTCGGGCGGCAGCGGCAGCCGCGCCGGCGGCGTGTGCTCCAGCTCGCCGCCCATGGGCAGCCAGATCGCCGCCCCGTCCTCCAGTCGATGCCGGCCCGGCCGTGCTGGTTCCCCGATGTCCATGCTGTGCAGACCCCTCCCGCCCCCTGGCCTGACGGCCCTCGCGGATTTTCACCTGGTGGGCTGAACCGACGCGGGGAATGGGGGTGGGACGCCGAGGACCCCGCCGCCGGCTCAGGGTAAGCGGAGAGTCGGGGCGGAGCCGGGCAGATCAGCCTTGTGGCCGCAAGCGCCACACGGAAGTGTGAATCTCCTAGCTGCCGCTGTTCAGCCGCTTCCGGGTGCCCTGGAGGGCGTTGCCCGCGGCGAGGCCGGCGCCGCCCGCGATCAGCGCGCCGATGATGTCGCCCGAGGTGCCCGAGCCGACGGTGATCAGCAGGCCCACGAGCGCGATGATCGTCGTCACCCCGGCGACGGTCCACCGGCTGCGCACGTACTGCGCGATCGGCGCGCCGGCGGCGCGCTTCGACTTGGCGGCGGTGCCGAGCATCGCGAGGTAGCCGTCGTGCGCCAGCGTGGCCAGCACACCGAGGATCGCGATGATGCCCGTGACGAGACCGATGATGACTCCCATGCCACCAGTGTGCACTCGATCAAACCCGCTGGACCATCCGTGATCGCCCTGATATCCCCCTGGAATGGAGGTCTACTGGCACGACGCCTGCCTCGGGCACGACACGGGCTCCGGGCTGTGGGAGCTGCCGGGCCGGTGGGACTGGCTCGACGTGCCCGAACCGCACCCGGAGAACGCGGCGCGGCTGCGCACGTTCCGCCACGCCCTTGAGCGCGGACCGGTCGCGCCGCACCTGACGTGGGCGACGGGCCGGTTCGCCACCGACGAGGAGCTGTCCCGCGTCCACACCGCCGCCTACCTGGCCGAGCTGCGGGCGGCGTGCGAGGCGCGCACCGCCGTCGAGGTCAACACGGTCGTCGGCCCCGGCTCGTGGGACGCGATCCGCGCCGCCGCCGCCACCGCGCTGGCGGCGTACGAGTCGGTCGCCGCCGGCCGCACCCGCCTGGCGTACGCCCTGGTACGCCCGCCCGGCCACCACGCCCAACCGGGCCTCGCCGACGGGTACTGCCTGGTCAACAACGCCGCGCTGGTCGCCGAGACGGCCCGGCGCGCGGGCCGCCGGGTCGCCGTCCTCGACTGGGACGTGCACCACGGCAACGGCACGCAGGAGGTGTTCCGCGACACGCCCGACGTGCTCACGATCTCGGTGCACATGCGCCACGGCCCGTGGGGCGCCAACCACCGGCAGACCGGCTCGCCCGCCGAGTCCGACGCGTCCAACATCAACGTCGAGCTGTCGCTCGGCGCGGGCGACACCGCCTACCGGCGCGCGCTGGCCGAGATCGCGTTCCCGGCGCTGGCCGAGTTCGGCGCGGACCTCCTGGTCTGCGCCTCCGGCTTCGACGGCTCGGCGTTCGACCCGAACGGCAGGCACAACCTCACCGCCGACGGCTACCGGTCGATCGGCCGTGCGGTGGCCGGGCTCGGCCTGCCCACCGTCCTCACGCAGGAGGGCGGGTACCTGCGCGGCTACGCCGCCCTGTGCCTGCACACCCTGGTGGAGGGCCTGCTGGGGCTGGACCTCCTGGCCGACCCGCTGGCCTACGTGCCGGACGACGCCCAGCTGGTCGACGTGGACCTGGCCAGGGCCAGGTCCACGCTCCCCACCTGGGACTTCGCCCGCGTCACGGCCCGCTAGCGGACGGCCGACGCCCGAGCCCTACCGGCCCAGGGGGCCGCGGCCGAGCTTCAGCAGGATCATCGCCAGGTCGCGGCCCTCGGGACCGAGGTCCTTGTAGCGGTTGATGACGTCGATCTCGCGGTTGTGCACGATCCGCGTCCCACCCGCGGCCATCCGGGCCGCGCCGATGATCTTGGAGACCTCGACCCGGCGCTTGACCAGCCGCAGCAGCTCGGCGTCCAGGTGGTCGATCTCCTGGCGCAGCGCGTCGATGTCCTGGGCGGTTCCGGTGCTGTTCATCGTGACGACCTTCCGACTCTGGGGGAGTCCCAGCCCTGGCAGCAGCGAAGCCCCGGGGTCCGAGGACTCCGGGGCTTCGTGGGTGGCTTGTCGGCGCTAGCGGTCCACGGGAGCCGGAGTCCGGATCCCGTAAAAAAACTCGAAGTGGGCCATGCGCACACGCCCATCATGCCACAGGGCACGGGCTGTCGGGGTCAACCGGTAACGTGGACAGGCGATGAGCGCCTTGTTCGACTTGCCTGCAAGTCCCCCCGCCTCCCGGTCCGCGCGGCTGCTCGAAGACCTCAACCCGTCCCAGCGCCGGGCCGTCGAGCACTCGGGCGCCCCGCTGCTGGTCGTCGCGGGTGCGGGCTCGGGCAAGACGCGCGTGCTGACCCGTCGGATCGCCTACCTCCTCGCCGAGCGGAACGTGCACCCCGGCGAGGTCATGGCGATCACCTTCACCAACAAGGCCGCCGCCGAGATGAAGGAGCGCGTGTCCGACCTCGTCGGCGCGCGGGCCCGCTCGATGTGGGTGTCCACGTTCCACTCCATGTGCGTGCGGGTGATGCGCCGCGAGGCGAAGACCCTCGGCATGTCGTCCAACTTCTCGATCTACGACTCGGACGACACGCGCCGGCTGATCACGCTGGTGGCCCGCGACCTCGACCTCGACCCGAAGCGCTACCCGGCCCGCACGCTGGCGATCCACATCTCTAACCTGAAGAACGAGCTCGTCGACGCCGCCACCGCGAAGGAGCGGGCGACCAACGACCTGGAGCGCCGCGTCGCCGAGGTCTACGAGAGCTACCAGCGCCGGCTGGGCGAGTCGAACTCGCTGGACTTCGACGACCTGATCATGCGGACCGTCGAGCTGCTGCAGGACCACCCGGACGTGGCCGAGCACTACCACCGCCGGTTCCGGCACGTGCTCGTCGACGAGTACCAGGACACCAACCACGCGCAGTACACGCTGGTCCGAGAGCTGATCGGGACCGGCGAGGACGGCGTGCCGCCGGGCGAGCTGTGCGTGGTGGGCGACGCGGACCAGTCGATCTACGCCTTCCGCGGCGCGACGATCCGCAACATCGTGGAGTTCGAGCGCGACTACCCGCAGGCCACCACGATCCTGCTGGAGCAGAACTACCGGTCCACGCAGACCATCCTGAGCGCCGCGAACGCGGTCATCTCGCGCAACCCGAACCGGCGCGAGAAGAGGCTGTGGAGCGACCTGGGCGACGGCGAGAAGATCGTCGGCTACGTCGCGGACAACGAGCACGACGAGGCGGCGTTCGTCGCCCGCGAGATCGACCACCTGGTCGACAGCGGCGAGGCGAACAACGGCGAGATCGCCGTGTTCTACCGGACCAACAACCAGTCGCGCGTGTTCGAGGAGATCTTCATCCGCCTCGGCCTGCCCTACAAGGTGGTCGGCGGCGTCCGGTTCTACGAGCGGCGCGAGGTGCGGGACGCGCTGGCGTACCTGCGGGCGCTGTCGAACCCGAACGACACGGTGTCGTTGCGGCGCATCCTCAACGTGCCCAAGCGCGGCATCGGCGACCGGGCCGAGGCGTGCGTGTCCACGCACGCGGAGCGCGAGCGGATCAGCTTCGCGGCGGCGCTGCGGGACGCGGTGGCGGGCAAGGTGCCGCTGCTCAACCCGCGGTCGCGCAACGCGATCGCCGGGTTCGTCGAGCTGATGGACGAGCTGGGCGTGCTGGTCGACCGCGGCGACGACGTGGCCGACATCCTCGAGGCGGTGCTGGAGAAGACCGCCTACCGGGCCGAGCTGGAGGCCAGCGAGGACCCGCAGGACCACACCCGGGTGGAGAACCTGAACGAGCTGGTCACGGTGGCCCGCGAGTTCACCGAGCTGGGCACGGCGGCGCCGGTGGCCGACGAGGCCGTGCCGCCGGACGAGGGCGTGCCCGCGGAGGGCTCGCTGGCGGCGTTCCTGGAGCGCGTGTCGCTGGTCGCGGACGCGGACTCGGTGCCGGACGCGGAGTCCGACGGCGTGGTCACGCTGATGACCCTGCACACCGCCAAGGGCCTGGAGTACCCGGTGGTGTTCTGCACGGGCTGGGAGGACGGCGTCTTCCCGCACCTGCGCGCCCTGGGCGACCCGACGGAGCTGGCCGAGGAGCGCCGGCTCGCGTACGTGGGCATCACGCGGGCCCAGCGGCGGCTGTACCTGTCGCGGGCGCTGGTGCGCTCGGCGTGGGGCCAGCCCGCAGCGAACCCGGCGTCGCGGTTCCTGGACGAGATCCCGGCCGACCTGGTCGACTGGCGGCGGGTGGAGCCGAAGCGCTCCGCGCCGTCCGCGCCGACGTCGTGGGGCCGGGGTTCGGGGCCGTCGCGCCCGGCGCCGACGAACGCGGGCTGGAAGGACACGCCCGCGGTGAAGCTCGACGTGGGCGACCGGGTGAGCCACGACAAGTACGGCCTCGGCCGCGTGGTGGCCGTGGACGGCGCGGGGCCCCGTGCGACCGCCACGATCGACTTCGGCGGCGCGGGGACCGTGCGGCTGATGCTCATCGGCGGCGTGCCCCTCGTGAAGCTCTGAGGGCCGCTCAGCGGTCCGTCGTCCACCTCCGGCGGGCGGCGGACCCGGGGTATTTCCTTGCATGCGCATGCATTCTCGACCACAATGCCGGATCGTGGACCAAGTCATGTCGAAGTCGGTCGGGATCTGCACGGACATGGACGACGCGCGCCAGTGGGACCACCGGGCGGGGTGCGAGGTGCGGACCGTGCTGGAACGCGTGGCCGACCGGTGGACGCTGCTGACGCTGTCGTACCTGGCCGAGCGCTCGCACCGGTTCGGCGAGCTGCGGCGCAAGATCGACGGGGTCAGCCAGCGCATGCTGACCGTGACGCTGCGCCAGCTGGAGCGCGACGGCCTCGTGCTGCGCACCGTGCACCCGACCGTCCCGCCGCGCGTGGACTACGAGCTGACGCCGCTGGGCGCGAACCTGCACGAGACCGTGCAGGTGCTGAGCGCCTGGTCGGACCGCCACGAGGCCGAGATCGCGGCCGCCAGGGCGGCGTACGACGCCAGGGCCGGCGCCGCGTGAACCGTTCACCCGATCGGGTTCTGAACCAGGGTGCAACCCGGATGCGGTCCGCGCGTCTTTAGGGGTGTCACCAGCGGAATGACCGGGTTCGGGGGGAGCCGGTCAGGGGGAGGCCGCTGGTGGCGAGGGGAATGAGGGGGATGAGTAGGGCCGGTGACCGCTGTCGGGGGCGGTGACCGCAGGGGGGTGCCCTCCGGGGGGAGGGTTTCCACGGCGAAAGGCCGGGCCGCTTCGGCGGTCCGGCCTTTCACGTCGTCGCAGCGTCGATCGCGGCGCCGGGTGACCGGACGCCGGTGGTCGAACGCCGATGCCCTAGACGCTGATGCCCTGGGCGTTCAGCCAAGTCAGCGGGTTGATCTTCTTGCCGCCCGGGTTCCAGACCTCGAAGTGCAGGTGCGGGCCGGTGGAGAAGCCGCGGTTGCCCATCCGGGCGATCTGCTCGCCGGCGCGGACCCGCTGGCCCTTGCGGACCGAGTACGTGTCCACGTGGCCGTACACGGTGATCGTGCCGTCGGGGTGCTCGACCTTGACCCACAGGCCAAAACCGCTTGCCGGACCGGCCTCGATCACGACACCATCCGCGGCGGACAGGATCGGCGTGCCGATGGGGCCCGCGATGTCGATGCCGTAGTGCATCTCGCCCCAGCGACCGCCGAACCCGGACGTGAAGTCGCCGACGGCGGGACGGGCGAACTTGGGTCGCTTCGCCTCGGCCTCGGCGGCCTCGATGTCCTCGGTGATCTGCTGGCTCTTGACGAGCTTCTGGGCCTCGGCGGCGGGGTCGACCGTCTTGGCGACGGGCAGGACCTGCGGCGACGCGGGGCCGGTGCCGCCGACGCCGAACGCGGCCGCGCCTTCGGCGGCGTTGGCCAGCGGGGTGATCTCGTCAGCGGAAGCGGGCGAGTCGGAGCCGAGCGCGTGGAGCGTTTGTCCGGCGCCTGCGGCGGCGAACGCGCCGACAGCGACGGCTGCGACCACGATCCGGCCGCGCAGCGCTGAAGGCGGTGGTGGAAGCCGGTGCGTGTTCACCGGGCGCGCCGAGGCACGGACTACCGCCTCGTCGAGCACAGCAGAACTCGTATGGCCGCCGGGGGAGCGGTGTTGAGACAAAACCTGGCCTTCCGTCTTCGGGGAGTCCGGTCGGACACCGGGCGGGGGATCCCGGTTGAGCCGGTCGGGGTACCGACTCGTCGTCCTGCTTGTGACCAGACCGTGACAACGGACCGGGGGACAGTAACGGCGCGGAGCCCTTAAGGGCAATCCCCGATGGTGATGTCTACCGTTTAGCGGTCAGTGCGACCCACGTGTGTGTGAGCCGTGACGCTGGGTCATGAGGGAGCTACGCAAACCCCGTGCGTGCAGGCACGATGGGGTGATCCTGGTCGTCATCCGAACGTGTGATGGCGCTCACTACTGTGTGCAGTGTGCGCGGGTCCACCGGTAGTGAGAGGTGACCTGAATCACGTATCTGGTGCTCCTCCACGACCAACGCGGGATGGGCCAACCGGGCGTTCCGCTGCGGGATGATCACCTGGTCCATCTCGCTCCACACCACGACGAACTTCGTGCGGCAGGGCCGGGACGGTTCCGCCAATTCGGACAACAGCTCCGAACCGGGCCTCAACTGCCTGGTCAACGACGTGGGCAGGAGGTAGGCGGCCAACGTGCCGCCGTGGGGCGTCCCCAGGGTGACGAGCGTGCGCACGCGGGCGTCCCCGTTCAGGCGCTGCACGTAGTACCGGGCGATGAGACCGCCCAGCGAGTGGCCGACGACGTGCACCCGGTCGGAGCCGGTCTGCTCGCAGATCCGCTCGACGTGCTCGGCGAGCAGGGCGGCCGAGCGGCGGACGTCCCCGGTCAACGCCGTCAGCACGCTGTAGTTCACCGCGTGGACGACCCCGAAGCCACGCCTCCGCAGCGCCCCCGACAGCACTGCGAAGGCGGACCTGTTGTCCCCGATGCCGTGCACCAGCACGATCGGGGTGCCCGCCGCGTCCATGGCCGAAACCACCAGTCCCCGCTGGCGGGGCGGGAGGCCGTCGGTCCGGTACGCGCGGAAGTGCCCCTCGGGCCGCAGCTGCTCCTCGACCACGCCCCACGGGTAGAGGACGGTGTGCGCCGCCAGCCAGGCCGCCTCGACCGCCACCGCGCGCACCCCGCCGGGCGACGCGACCGCGCGCAGCACGGCGCCGGACGCGTCCAGCACCTCCCCGGCCACGCTCGCCCAGGACGCCGCGAGCCGCCGCACACCACCCATGTGGCCGAAGGTAAGTGATGCCCCCACCAACCGGGTGTACCCAACGACGAATCCCCACAACCCCGTGGCGAGGCCGTTACCTGGCGCTACGCCCCGGCGGCGCCGCCCCGCGCCGCCCAACCCTCGTCCGCGGCGCTGTTTTGCTAGCGTCCGAGCGGTGATCCGAACCGCTGAACCGGTCTCGCCGACACCCACGAGACTGCGGGCGGCGGTCGGGGTGGCCGTGCTGGGCTCGGCGCTCACCGCGGCAGCCCCGGCTGTCGGGGTGGTCGACGCGCCCCCGGCGTTCACGGCGTGGCCGCTGCTGGCGCTGCTCGCCCTGCTGCCCGCGGCCCTCGCCGTCGTGTTCCTCTCCCGCGGCCAGGAGCTGACCGCCGCCGCGGCGCTCGTCGCGCCCGCCGTGTTCGCCGTCGGCCGCCTCCTCAACGACCTCCAGGTCGCCGTGAACCCGGTCGCGGCCTCGCGGCCCGAGCTGTTCCGCCCGGTAGACCTCGCCGCGCCCAGCCCGACCGCGGGCGCGTGGCTGCTGGTCGCCGGGCACGTCCTCGTGATCGCCGCGGGCGCGCTGGCCGTCGCCACGCTCGGGGCCGAGCCGGACGTCCGCAGCGAGCACGCCACCTTCTTCGTCCCCGCCACGGCCGGCATCGTGGCGGGCATCGGCCTGTTCGCCGCGCCGTTCACGTCGACCGACGCGCTGATCCCCGGCCGGGGCCCGTTCGAGTCGCCGACCCTGCCGATGGCGGGCGGTGTCCTCGTCACCCTGGCCGCGCCCGCCCTCGCCGTGCTGGCCGCCAGCGCCACCACCAACGAGGCGCGCCGCGGCGGCGTGCTCGGCCTCGCCGCCGTCGTCCTCGCCCTGGCGCTCCCG
>NZ_JBHTLK010000266.1:0-8738 GCF_042678885.1 Saccharothrix hoggarensis | reverse complement strand
CAGCGCCGCCGCGACGGCCGCCGCCCTGGCCCGCGTGTCGACGCCCACCGACACCCGCGCCGCCCGGCCTCGGGCGAAGCCCAGCGCCTGGCCGGGGCCGCACAGCAGCCCCGCCAGGTCACCGACGCAAGGCTGTCTCGCCTCGGCCGAGAAGAAGGACAGTTGCCCCACGGACAGGCAGCGTAGAACACACGTTCGACCACGGCCAGTCTCCGAAGGGCTGAACCACGTACCCCATCGGTCTCATCCGTCCCAGCGGTCTTCGTCGCGCGCCGCCGCCGGGACGGCTCAGCCGCCGAGGCCCTTCAACGTCTCCGTCAGCCGCACGCACTGCGGCGCCTTCTTGAACGCCTCGCCCAGCTCCGGGTCGTCCTGCAGCTTCTTGACCTGCTCCTGGAGCTTCGACGGGTCGGCCTGGTCGCCGCCGAGCCGCTCCAGCTTGCCGGCGAACTCGGGGTCCGCCGGGTCGAGCGCCGCCAGCTTGGTGTTCAGCTCGGACAGCGTCGCGCCGGAGTCGGTGAAGAACTTGACCAGCTCGTCGTGCAGGTCGCGGGCGTTCGCCGACGGCGCGCCGAGCCCGTCCAGCTTCTCGCCCGCGGAGGCCATCGCCGTGCCCGCCTTCTCGCTGTAGTCGAGCAGCGCGGTCTTCTGCACGGCCGGGTCGTTGACGCCGCCCTCGAACATGGTTGTGAGCAGCGTCAGGACGCTCTCGATCGTGGGCCCGATGCCCTCGCAGAACGTGCCGGTCCACTCGACCGCGTCGGCGTTCGCCGCGGCGGCGGCGGTGGTCGTGGTCGTCGTCGCGGACGACCCGGAAGCCGTCGACGACGAGTTGCCGCCGCTGCACGCGGCCGTGACGAGAACAGCGGTGAACACGCCCGCGAGCGCGACGCGGTGCTTCACTGAGCCCCCCGGGGTTGGCGGTGTCCCGGCGACCACTACGAGGTGGGCGCCGCGGGCGGCGTCGTGGACGCCGACGGGTTGAACGTCCGCAGATCCTGGCACGCGGGCGCCTTCTCGGCCGCCGCCGACAGCTCCGGCGACGCTTCCAGCTGCTTCAACGGCGTCACGAAATCATCCAGCCGGGTGATGGCCTCCCCGGCGGCCTGCAGCCCGCCGACCGGGTCGTTCGCGTCCGCCGCCTCGATGGCGACCTTCGCGTCGGCGAAGTTCTTGGCGATGCCGGTGAACGTCAGCGCCATCTGCTCGACCTGCTGGTCGCCGCCCGCCACCGGCGACGGACCGACCTCGCGCAGCCGGGTCGCGGTCTGGGTGAACGCGTCGGCCATCTGGCCCATGTACGCGCCCATGTCGGCCTTCAGCTTGGCCGGGTCGTTGGCGTCGAGCTGCGGCGGCGTCTTCGGCACGGTGGCGAACGACGCGGCCGCCGTGCACACCTTGTCCATGTAGGCGACCGCCGCCTCTTCGGTCGAGGAGGTGGACGGACCGGACGAGGACGACGTGGGCACGGGGTCGCCCCCGGAACCGCACCCGGCGACCGCGAGGGCCACGGCGGTCGCGGCGACCAGCGGTAGAAGTCTCATCGGGGTGCTCCCAACAGTGCTCGGCATCAGCCACAGTGTGCCCCCGTCCGGCCGCCCCCACCCGTCCTGCCCCTCACCCGGCCGGGCCAACGACGGCCGTGCCGACCGCAGCCGTGTCCCCGCACCGACCTATCCCGCGCAGGCTTGGCCTGGACGTGCGAAGGCGGGGTGCCCCCGACCGTGGCACCCCGCCTCCTGCCTCTCAACCCGGACTCACGCGGAGGTGGTGGCCTCCGCCGGGGTGTCCGCGATGGCCGTGCCGCGCCGCTTGGACACGACCACGGCCGCCACGATGATGACCACCGCGACGATCGCGATCGAGTACCGGACACCGGCCGACGCGCCCGCGCCGACCGAGAAGCCGACGATGGCCGGCGCGATCAGCACCGAGACCAGGTTCATCACCTTGATCAGCGGGTTGATGGCCGGACCGGCGGTGTCCTTGAACGGGTCGCCGACCGTGTCGCCGATGACGGTCGCGGCGTGGGCGTCGGAGCCCTTGCCGCCGTGGTTGCCGTCCTCGACGAGCTTCTTCGCGTTGTCCCAGGCGCCACCGGAGTTGGCCAGGAACACCGCCATCAGCGTGCCGGTGGCGATCGCGCCGGCCAGGTAGCCGGCCAGCGGGCCCACGCCCAGGCCGAAGCCGACCGCGATCGGGGCCAGCACGGCGAGCAGGCCGGGCGTGGCCAGCTCGCGCAGCGAGTCCTTCGTGCAGATGTCCACGACCTTGCCGTACTCCGGCTTGACCGTGCCGTCCATGATGCCCGGGTTCTCGCGGAACTGGCGGCGCACCTCGAACACGATCGCGCCCGCCGCGCGGGTCACCGCGTTGACCGCGAGACCGGAGAACATGAACACGACGGCCGCGCCGATGATGACGCCGACCAGCACGTTCGGGCTGAACACCAGGTTGCTGAACGACGCGATGTCGTCCACGTTCACCTTGAGCTTGTCCAGCGTCTGGTTGATGGCGTCGCGGTACGACCCGAACAGCGCGGTCGCGGCCAGCACGGCCGTCGCGATCGCGATGCCCTTGGTGATGGCCTTGGTGGTGTTGCCCACCGCGTCCAGCTCGGTGAGGATCTGCGCGCCCTCGCCGTCGACGTCGCCGGACATCTCGGCGATGCCCTGGGCGTTGTCCGAGACCGGGCCGAACGTGTCCATGGCGACGATGACGCCGACCGTGGTCAGCAGGCCGCAGCCGGCCAGCGCGACCGCGAACAGCGCGACGGTCGCCGTGCCGGACAGCAGGAACGCGCCGTAGACCGCGCCGCCGATGACCAGCGCGGTGTAGACCGCCGACTCGAAGCCGACCGAGATGCCGGACAGGATGACGGTCGCCGCGCCGGTGAGCGACGTGCGGCCGACCTCCTTGACGGGCTTGTGCTCGGTGCCGGTGAAGTAGCCGGTCAGCCACAGGATGACGCCCGCCAGCACGATGCCGATGATCACCGCGACGGCCGCGATCAGGGCCGGGTTGCCGGGCGTGCGCGCGATCTCCTCGGACACGCCGTCGAGCCCGCCGAACGAGCTCGGCAGGAAGACGAACGCGGCCACCGTGCACAGCACCGCCGAGATGACCGCCGAGATGTAGAACGAGCGGTTGATGGCGGTGAGGCCGTTCTCGCCGGTCCGGGCGCTGGTGATGTAGACGCCGATGACCGCCGTGAGCACGCCGATCGCCGGGACGATCAGCGGGAACAGCAGGCCCTTCGCGCCGAACGCGGCCGTGCCGAGGATCAGCGACGCCACGAGGGTGACGGCGTAGGACTCGAACAGGTCCGCGGCCATGCCGGCGCAGTCGCCGACGTTGTCGCCCACGTTGTCCGCGATGGTGGCGGCGTTGCGGGGGTCGTCCTCGGGGATGCCCTGCTCGACCTTGCCGACCAGGTCCGCGCCGACGTCGGCGGCCTTGGTGAAGATGCCGCCGCCGACGCGCATGAACATGGCGAGCAGCGCGGCGCCGAACCCGAAGCCCTCCAGCACCTTCGGGGCCTGGCCGGTGTAGACCAGCACGACCAGGGCCGCGCCGAACAGGCCGAGGCCGACGGTGAACATGCCGACCACGCCACCCGTGCGGAAAGCGATCCGCATGGCCTTCTCGCGGCCGCCCGATTCCTTGGCCGCGGCGGCGACGCGCACGTTCGCGCGCGTCGACAACCACATGCCGAGGTAGCCGATGACCGCCGAGAAGCCCGCACCGACGAGGAAGAACAACGACCTGCCGATGCGCTCCCCCGTGTCCTCCGCGGGGAGCATGAACAGCAGCACGAACACGATGACGACGAAGATGCCGAGCGTTCGGAACTGCCGGTTGAGGTAGGCCGCTGCGCCCTCTTGGACCGCCTTGGCGATGTCCTGCATCTTGGAGGTGCCCTGGCCCGCGGCCAGTACCTCCCGGAGCAGCACATAGCCCACGGCCAGGGCAGCCAGGGCGACCACGGCGACCGCGGCGACGAGGCCGCGATCACCTCCGGAGAGCTCTAGGCCCTCCGCGAGGAATTGCCGGGACATCCGTCCTCCTGGTGAGTTTTCCAAGCCCAATGCGAGGGCCACCCCGCTGCTGTGAGGCGGGTCACTCACGCGACTGTCAGCCCCGACACAACGTGATGCACCCCTCATTGGATGCGATAGCGGCGGAGTCTATTCATAGTGCGCAAGGAGGCAACGAGGAGTCCCGATCCGTGCACACACCGTTATCCGCGCAGGAAGGCTCCGTCATGTCGGAGCGGTGTCGGACGGGTGTGCGAAGCTGCGCCCCGTGGCGAACCAGGGACGTCGTTTGCTGGACCGGGTCCTCGCCGGAGTCCCGGCGGGCGAATCGCCGTTGACGCACACCGAAGACCAGCCGGCCCGGCCCGCGCGGCACGCGCCGTGGCCGTCGTGGGCGCCGGAGCCGGTCGTGTCCGCGCTGGTGGAGCGGGGTGTGGCGCAACCGTGGCGGCACCAGGCCGAGGCGGCGTCGCTGGCGTGGTCCGGCGCGCACGTCGTCGTGGCGACCGGCACGGCGTCCGGCAAGTCCCTCGCCTACCAATTGCCGGTGCTGAGCGCGTTGACAGTTGATCCGAAGGCGACGGCGCTGTACCTGTCGCCGACGAAGGCGCTCGGCGCGGACCAGTTGCGATCGGTGGAGGCGTTGGGCGTGCCGGGGGTGCGCGCGGCGTCGTTCGACGGCGACACGCCGATGGCGGAACGCGATTGGGTGCGCGCGCACGCCAACTGGGTGTTCAGCAACCCGGACATGCTGCACCGGGGCGTGCTGCCGAACCACGCCCGGTGGATCAGGTTCCTGCGCCGGCTGTCGTACGTGGTGGTCGACGAGTGCCACACGTACCGGGGCGTTTTCGGCTCGCACGTGGCGCTGCTGCTGCGGCGGCTGCGGCGGGTCGCCCAGCGGTACGGCGCGGACCCGGTGTTCGTGCTGGCGTCGGCGACGGTGGCCGACCCGGCGGCGTCGGCGTCCGCGCTGCTCGGCGTGCCCTGCGCGGCGGTGACGGAGGACGGGTCGCCGCGCGCCGGGCTGACCGTGGCGCTGTGGGAGCCGCCGCTGCTGGACGACCTGGAGGGCGAGAACGGCGCCCCGGTGCGCCGGTCGGCGGGCGCGGAGACGGCGCGCATCCTGGCCGACCTGGTGGTGGAGGGCGCGCGGTCGCTGGCGTTCGTGCGGTCGCGGGTGGGCGCCGAGCTGACCGCGTTGGGCGCGCGCCGGCTGCTGTCCGAGGTGGACCCGGCCCTGGCGTCGCGGGTGGCCGCCTACCGGGGCGGGTACCTGCCCGAGGAGCGGCGGGCGTTGGAGCGGTCGGTGTCGTCCGGCGAGCTGCTGGGCGTGGCGACGACGAACGCGTTGGAGCTGGGCGTCGACATCGTCGGGCTGGACGCCGTGGTGGTGGCCGGGTTCCCCGGCACGCTGGCGTCGTTCTGGCAGCAGGCGGGACGAGCGGGCCGGACGGAGGCCACGGACGCGCTGGTGGTGTTCGTGGCGCGGGACGACCCGCTGGACACGTACCTGGTGCACAACCCGTCGGCGGTGCTGGACCGGCCGGTCGAGGCGACGGTGCTGGACCCGACGAACCCGTACGTGCTGGAGCCGCAGCTGGCGTGCGCGGCGGCCGAGCTGCCGCTGACGCCGGAGTCGCTGGAGTCGTTCGGCGGCGACGCGGCGCTGGCCGTGGTGGAGGACATGGCGGCGCGGCGGGTGCTGCGGCGGCGGCCGAACGGCTGGTACTGGACGTCGCACGACCGGCCGCACTCGGCGGTGGACATCCGCGGGTCCGGTGGCGACCAGGTCGTGGTGGTGGAGGCCGACTCGGGGCGGATGCTCGGCACGGTGGACCCCGGCGCGGCGTGCTGGCAGGTGCACTCCGGCGCCGTGTACCTGCACCAGGGCGAGTCGTACGTGGTGGACCACCTGGACCTCGACGGCGGCATCGCGCTGGTGCACGCGGAGAAGCCGGACTGGACGACGACGGCCCGTGACACCAAGGACATCTCGGTGGTGCGGGTGCTGGAGCAGCGCGCGTTCGACGGGGTGACGGTGTGCCTCGGCGAGGTGGAGGTGACGTCGCAGGTCGTCGGCTACCTTCGCAAGCTGCCGTCCGGCCAGGTGATCGACGCGGTGCCGCTGGACCTGCCCGCGCAGACGCTGGTGACGCGGGCGGTCTGGTACACGGTCTCGGCGGGGTTGTTGGGCAGTGCGCCGGGGGGCGCCGGTTTGATACCGGCGCGCATCCCCGGCGCGCTGCACGCCGCCGAACACGCGGCGATCGGCCTGCTACCGCTCTTCGCGACCTGTGACCGCTGGGACATCGGCGGAGTCTCGACCGCACTGCACCAGGACACCGGGGAGGCGACGGTGTTCGTGCACGACGGTCATCCCGGGGGTGCCGGGTTCGCCGACCGCGGGTTCAACGCGGTAGTCCCGTGGTTGGTCGCTACTAGGGAGGCCATCGCGGCTTGCGCGTGTCCGGCCGGGTGCCCGTCCTGCGTCCAGTCGCCGAAGTGCGGTAACGGCAACGATCCGCTGGACAAGGCGGGCGGGGTGGCCGTGCTGGACGTCGTGCTCGGGGTGGTCGGGGAGAGTGCCCACGACGCCCGGCACGGCCACGTGGTTCAGGACCGGTCGGCGGCGACCAGGCCGTAGTCGGTGTTGCGGTCGGCGGCCTGGAGCAGGGCGTCCCGGACGACGCTCGCGTGCGGCAGCTGCCACGCGCAGATCTGCGGCTTGACCCGCCAGTGGACGACGCCCACCTGGCACGGGCTCGGCGGCAGCGGGACGTACTCGCCCTGGCCGTAGTGCTTGACGTCCCCGTCGGTCGCCACCGGCTCGCCGGAGGCCACGAGGAACATCCAGCGGCCCTCGGGGGTCGCCACGATCGGGACCGGGATGCCGGTGGCGCGCAGCTCGACCGCGGCCCGGCGGCCGAGGTCGGCGCCGACCTCGATGGCGTCCACGCCGTGGCCGGTGGCCAGCAGGATGCTGTAGGAGTGGCCCGTCCACCAGGTGGCGACCTGCTCCGCCTTGGTGCCGATCCGCTCCTGCCAGTCGCCGTGGACGGGAACCGGTCCGTCGGCCTCGACCCCGTCGCGCCCGGCCCACTGCTCGCCCGCCGGATAGGTGCCCGGCAGCACAGGCCACCCGTGCCACGCGAGGTTGACCGCCTCTGCGCGCAGCTCGATGCGGAAGGCCCCGCGCCAGCTATCCGACCACTCCATCTTTCGTTCGCCTCCTGTTGCGTTCCCACGACACCGTGTCGGGTGTTCTTCGACACCGTGTCGGTGCCGCCACTTCAACTAACGCCATGACCGGGGGTTTTGGTAACCGCTTGTCGACAACTGGTCGATGTGGCACGTCGAGCGCGGTGGCCGTGGGTGGGCGGCAGAACGGCGGGGGAACCGTTCACCCACGGCTTAACCGCGAATGTGCGGTCCTGTGAGTCCGCTCACCGTGAACGGACGACCGTTCGTCGCGGCGGTACGTGGTCAGCCTTCAGCCGGCCCCGCACGGGCACGTGCGCCCGGCCTGCCGAACACCGTCGGCGGGCCGGAGACCCGCACGTCGACCTGCCACCCGTCCACCTCGCACGCGTCCATCCGACCGCCCATCCGCTCGACCACCCACCCGGCCCGCGCGCACGCGTGCGCGACGCCTCCCCCGAGCTGCCCCGCCGCCGACAACGCGGCGAGGTCGGCCGCCGCGACGACCCGGTGCCGCCAGACCACCGCCTCCCCCGCCAGCGCCGCGCCGCCGAGCAGCGCCAACCACACCCCGGCGACCGCCACCACCAGGACGGACGCCGCGCCCCGGTCATCCACCGCCCACCCCCGGCTCGACCACCGCGTACGCCCGCGCCCGCAGCGCCACCCCGAGCCGCGAGGCGCCGACCTCGATCCAGGCCGTGTCCCCGTCACGTCGGACCACCACGTGAGCGCCGGCGGGCGCGATCGCCTCCACGACGCCCTGGACCCGCTCGTCGTCGCCCCGCGCGACCAGCCGCGCCGCCTCCCGGGCCGCGTCGGTGCACCGGAGCTGCCCGACCACCGCCATCACCGCCCCGACGCCCAACGCCAGCACGGCGACCAGCCCGCACACCGCGACCGCGGCTTCGACCGTCACCCCGCCCCGGTCGTCCCCGACCGGCGATCTCCCCGTGGGCGGCGGGAGGTCCCGCCGCCACAGGTCCCGTTTCACGTGCGGCGCGACCCGGTCCGCCACCGGACCCGAGCGCCGGCCACCGTGGCGCCACTTCCCCGCCGACCTCTCGGCCGACCCGCCGACCGCACCACCGGCCGAGCCGCAGCCGGACATCACGCGCTCACCGTGAAGGCCCGTTGCAGCAGGCCTTGGAGCAGGCCCAACGCCCAGTCGCCGCTGATCAGCGAGTACAGGAGCACCGCCAGCCCGGCCGCCGCGATGGTCCCGATGGCGTACTCGACCGTCGACATCCCCTCGTCGCCCAGGACTCCAGGCCCACGTCCCACGCTTCCCACCGTTCCTCCTCGCTCCACTGTGGACAGTCACCACTCCGAACCGACATCCCCGACCAGACCGATCACCACGGGCGCCACTCCCAGGCACAGGAACGCCGGCAGGAAGCACAGCGCCAACGGCCCGGCGACGAGCACCGCGGCACGTTGCGCGCGCGCCTCGGCCTGGTCGGACACGGCCGCCCGCGCCGTCGCGGCCAGGTCGGCGGC
>NZ_JBHTLK010000265.1:0-8781 GCF_042678885.1 Saccharothrix hoggarensis | reverse complement strand
TCCTCGGACCAAGCGGCCGAGACCAGGACGTCTTCACGGCTCATCGAGCTGCTCCATTGTTGTTGTTCCGACACCGTCCTGTGTGGCGGCGCCGTTGTCCGGTGCGTGTCATCGTCAGCCGGCGGTGGCCAACGCGCAGGTGGGTGCGACCGTCGCCAGCTCGGCGACCGGGTCGGAGAGGACCTCGACGGCGTGGCGCACCACGGCCGTGAGGGTCGGTGCGTTCGTCATCTCGGCGCGCCAGATCGCGCGGGCGTGCACGTGCGCGCTGGGGAAGTGCGAGACGATGGACAGCTCGCCGCGGTCGATCTTCTCCTTGACCGCGACGTACGGCACGAAGGCGACGTTGGTGGTGTCGCGCAGGTTGTCCACGGCGCTCGCGATGGAGCCGACCTCCAGGCTGGGCAGCGGCCGGCCGAACTGGCGGCGGAACTCGCGCGCCATCACCTGCTGCGCCACGCACTCCGGGTCGTCCACCAGCACGACGTCGTCCACCCGGGCCCCCGCCTTGGTGGTGGACACGGCGACGAAGTCGACCGCGCACAGGGTCCGCCAGTGCAGCGGGCCGTCGCGCAACTGGTCGTCGCCGCAGTCCTCGGTCAGCACGAAGCCGAGGTCGACCTCGCCCGTGCGGACCGTCTTCTCGATGTCGGAGGGGCGCAGGGTGCGCGTGCTCAGCCGCAGCTCCGGGTAGACCTGGTGGCACTTGCGCAGCAGCGGGCCGAGGTAGTAGCTGGTCAGGACCGCGGGGCCGCCGATGGCGACCCGACCGCGCACCGGCTCCGACGAGCCGACGGACCGCACCATGTCGTCGATGACCTCGAACAGGCGCGAGGCGTGGCCGATGACCGATTCGCCCTCGTCGGTGAGCCGGACGCCCTGCGAGTGGCGGTGGAACAAGCGAACGCCCAGCCTGCGCTCGAGGGTGCGGATGTGCACCGTGACGCTGGACTGGGCGTAACCGAGACGGTTGGCCGCCTTGGTGAGATTGCCGGTTCTCGCGACCTCCAGGAAAGTCCGTAATTGGTGGATCGACAAGTCGTACACGGCAGCGCTCACGAGTCTTCCCCCAGGCACACTAATGCTATTTGCTAGTCGAGAGTATTAGCAGAAGCATGGCTGTTGCATCGGACTCCGACAAGCGCCCAAACCGCCGCACTCCGTACCGGCCGAAAGGGGCTTCGGCTTGCCGCACGGGCGTCCGGTGCGGGTGCCTCCACGCAGAACGGGTCCGCCGAGCGTGTGCGCACACGCTCGGCTGGACCACCCCGATCCGCTCAGCTCAGCGGCTGGGCCTCGGGGAAGTCGATCGGCGTGTCCGACACCTTGTTGACGAAGTTCGTCAACACGTTCAGCGCGGTGTAGGCGACGAGCTCCAGCACCTCGCCGTCGGTGAAGCCCGCCGCGCGGACCTCCGCCAGCTCCTCGTCCGACACGGTGCCGCGGGTCTCCAGGAGGCGGAGCGCGAAGGCGATCGCGGCGGCCTGCTTCGGGTCGGACGACGTGCCGCGGCGGGCCGCGATGATCTCGTCCTCGCTCAGGCCGGCCTTGGCGCCCAGCGTGCTGTGCGCCGACAGGCAGAGCGTGCAGCCGTTGGCCTCGCCGACCGCGAGGGCCACCCGCTCACCGGTCAGCCGCCCGACCGAGCTGTTGGCCAGCGCGCCGTTGAGTCCGAGGTACCCCTTGAGCACGGCGGGGGAGTTGGCCATGACCTGGGTCATGTTGATCACGCGCCCGAGCCGGTCCTTGATCGCGGTGAACATCTCCGCTACTTCGCCCTGGGCCGAGTCCGGCTCGACCAGCGGGATGCGAGACATCCAGGCTCCTCATGGTTAGAGAGTCTTGTAAGTATTAGTACCAACATCATTGTCGAGTGGTTGGACACATGCCGTCAAGGCCCTGCTAGCGTTAATTAAGGCGGTCGAGGGACGGGAGTCACGCCGTGGACACTCAGCTGGCGCTCACCCTGGTGAACACCGTTCGGGTCGTCCGGCGGACCCGCGGCCGGGTGCGGGACGTCCTGCGCAGCCCGGAGGGCCTGCGCGGCTGGCTCGACCAGGTCCACGAGCGCTGGCCGATGTTCCCGACCCACGCGGTGCCCGCCGACTCGGCCACCGCGGACCGGCTGGTCGAGGTGCGCCAGGCGTTGCGCGCGCTGTTCGCCCACGCCGTCGCCCCGGACCCGCCCAGCGCCCCGGACGCGCACGAGCTGCCCGACCTCGCCGTCGCCCTCGCCACGGTGAACCAGGTGCTGCGCGAGGCCGAGGTGACGCCGCACCTGGTGTGGCCCGGCGACGGCGAACCGGACCTGCACTGGTCCGTGCCCGTCGACCTGGACGACCGGTCGCGCGCCATCGCCTCGCTGACGTGGGTCGCGACCCGGTTCCTGGCCAGCCCGGCGCGCGAGCAGCTGCGGGCCTGCCCGGCGCCGTTGTGCGTGCTGTACTTCGTCAAGGAGCACCACCGCCAGCAGTGGTGCTCCTCGGCGTGCGGCAACCGCGCGCGCGTCAGCCGCTACTACTACGGGCGGCGCGAGAGCGACGCCGTCGAGGAATCCGCCTCGTAGACCACGCCGGGGACGGCGTCGCGCAGCCGTGCCCGCTGGACCTTCCCGGACGCCGTGCGCGGCAGGACGTCGACGAACTCGATCTCCGCCACCGCCTTCTCGGGCGGCAGCTCCAGCGCCACGTGGTCGAACACGCCCGTCGCCACGTCGGCGTCCGCGGTCGCGGAGGGCTTGCGCACCACGAACGCCTTGGGCGCCCACATGCCGATCGGGTGCGGCACGGGCACCACGGCCGCGTCCGCCACGTCGGGGTGCAGGCACAGCACGCGTTCCAGCTCGTGCGGCGAGATCCGGTGGTCGAACGACTTGAACACGTCGTCGACCCGGCCGAGGCAGGTGATCGTCCCGTCGGCGTGCCGCACGCCGAGGTCGCCCGTGCGGTAGTAGCCCTCGCCGGCGGGGATGCCCGCGGGCCGGTTCGCCAGGTCCACGCTGATCTCGCCCTCGTCGCCGGGCGCGCCGTCCGGTCCGAGCAGCACGATGTCGTAGCCGGGCAGCGGTCGGCCGAGCACGCCGGGCCGGGCGCGTCCGCCGGGCGTGGTGCCGATCATGCCGGTGGCCTCGGTCTGCCCGTAGCCGTCGCGCAGCGAGATGCCCCAGCGGTCGCGGACCGCGTGGAACAGGTCCGGGTTCAGGGGTTCGCCCGCCGTCGTCGCCTCGCGCAGCGCGGCGGGACGGTCGCCGAGGCCGTGCCGGACCAGGCCGCGCCACACCGGCGGCGGCGCGCAGACCGACGTGGCGCGGTGCGCGTGCAGGGCGTCCAGCACCGCCGCGGGCTCCGGCGTCGGCACGGCCAGCACCGTCGCCTCCGCCGCCCACGGCACGAACAGCGAGCTCCACGGGTGCTTGGCCCAGCCCGGCGACGCCACGTTCAGGTGCACGTCACCGGGCTTCAGCCCGTTCCAGTAGAGGCTGCTGAGGTGTCCGACGGGGTAGCTGGCGTGGGTGTGCCGGATCAGCTTGGGCTGCGAGGTGGTGCCCGAGGTGAAGTAGGTGAACAGCGGGTCGTCGCGGTGGGTCGGCCCGTCCGGCGCGAACTCCGCCGGCGCGGCGGTCGAGTCCGAGTAGGACACCCAGCCGCCGACCTCGCCCAGCGCCACCCGGAGGCCGGGCACCCGGACGTCGGCGAACCGCTCGACCAGCCCCTCCTCGGCGACGACGTGCCGCACGCCCGCGCGGGCGAACCGGTCGGCGATCTCGGCGGGCGTCGCGGTCGGGTAGGTCGGCGTCAGGACCGCGCCCAGCTTCATCGCGGCCAGCGTCACCTCCCACAGCTCCGGGCGCGTGCCGCACATCAGCAGCACCACGTCGCCGCGCCGCACGCCGAGGTCGCGCAGCCAGCGGGCGACCTGGCTCGACCGGCGGGACAGCTCCGCGAACGTGAGCGCGGCGACGCCCACCACGCGCAGCGCCTCGCGGTCGTTGTCGCGGGCCACCACGTCGAACCAGTCCAGCGCCCAGTTGAACTCGGGCGCCCGGGGCCAGCGGAACTCCGCCCGCGCCCGGTCCAGGTCCTCGCGGTGGGCCAGCAGCACGTCGCGGGCCGCGCGGAACTCCTCGGTCGCGTCGGTCATCTGCACTCCTGGGTGATCTGCGCCGGGCTCATCTGCGCCGGGTTCTTCTGCGCCGGGTTCTTCTGCGCTGGGTTTTTCTGGGTACGCCTTGCCCGAGACCTCCGGGCAGGCCTTGCTCGGGCAGGCGTCATCGGGGCGCGAGCACGGGCGACGGGGTGAGCAGGCGCTCGGCGATGGCGTCGGCGTCGCGCAGGAACAGCGTGCGCATGCCGGGCCGACTGCTGCCGACCTGCGTGAACCAGCGCGTGTGCTCGGTGGGCAGGCCGAGGGCGTGCGCGCCGGGCACCTCGGCGCCGTGCCGGTCGAGCAGGGCGAACGGCGCGGGCGTGACGTCCACCCCGCCGGTCTCGAACACCTCGCCGGTCACCGGGTCGCGCTCCACGAACTGCGTCACCAGCCCGCGCGCGACCAGGTCCTCGTAC
Source organism: Saccharothrix hoggarensis (assembly GCF_042678885.1). Taxonomy (GTDB): domain Bacteria; phylum Actinomycetota; class Actinomycetes; order Mycobacteriales; family Pseudonocardiaceae; genus Actinosynnema; species Actinosynnema hoggarensis. Next base: position 4,219 of record NZ_JBHTLK010000265.1, on the reverse strand, counting down.
AGCGGCGAGGTGTCCCGGCGCAGGTCCGGCTGCGGGATGCGGGCGTCGACGAGCGCCGCCACCTCCGTCCGCGAGCCGGCGACGTCGGCGGAGGACACCACGAACGTGCCGCCGGCCGGGTCGCACTCGTAGCGGACCCGCGGGCCGACCACGGTCACCACGCCGACCTCGATCAACGCCAGCAGCTGCTCCACCCGCTCCACCGGCGGCCCGGCGGACAGCAGCGCGTTCATCGGCACGTACCAGCCGAGGAAGTCGTCCCGGTGCGAGCGGACGGTCAGCCCGCCGAAGTCCACCGCGACGCGGATCGTGTTGCGGATGTCGCGCAGCACGTCCAGCGCCGCCTTGACGGGACCGTCGACGTTGCCGCGCTTGGCTTCGTCGATGTCCTTGGCCATCAGGTCGAGCACCTTCGCGCGGAACACGGCGGGGTGGGCGAACCGGTCGCCCGTGAACGGCCGCGCGAGCCGTTCGAGGTCCAGCCCCGCGTCCGGGGCCAGGCCGTGCTCGGCCAGCAGCGCGGCCTTGGACCCGCCGTGGCGCAGGACGTGGGCGTGCCGTTCGGCGAACCGGGCCGCGACCGCGTCGCCCTGCCGGGAGCGCACCAGGGTGGTGAGGTAGACGTGGTCCACCTCGGCCTGGATCAGCGGCATGATCTGGCCGGTGAAGTCCAGCCCGGCCGCGCCCGCCCGCGCCTTCGCCTCGCGCACCGCGTCCGTCGTGAACACGACCGGCTGGTGCACGTGGTCGGGCCGCTTCTGGTTCGTGCCGCGCGCCAGGATCGGCATCCCGCTGCGCGACCCGGCGAAGATCAGCGGCTCGCGGCCGCTCGGCGCGTACCGCATGGCGCCGGCGACGTCCCGCCGGAACACCCCGCCGCGCCCCACCGTCAGCGACAGCAGGATGTCGTAGAACCCGAGGCCCATGCCGATCACGCCGACGGGCGTGCCGGGCTCGATGACGTCGAGCGGCAGGTCCGCGGCGGAGTCGCCGCTCAGGTAGGTCAACCCCGGCCGGGTCGCGGCGAAGTCGGCGAGCGCCTGCTCATTCGCGCCGGGCCGGGACACCGGGTGGCCGGTGGCCAGCACCACGCGGTCGACCACCAACGGCTCGGACCGGTCCGACAACGTCAGCGCGAACCCGCCGTCCGGCAGCGGCGCCATCGTGGTGACCCGCGCGGTGACCGGTCGCACGACCATGCCGTCGGGCAGGTGGTCGACCACGCTGCGGTACACGTGCCGCAGGTAGTGCCCGTAGGTGACGCGCGGCGCGTAGCCGTCCGGGCCGATCGACGCCAGCTCCGGGTCGGGGGAACGGGCCAGCCACTGCGCCACGCTGGGTCCGGCGCCCGCGCGGTCCGGTCCGCCGTCGGGCTCGCCGGAGTACATGGTCACCTGGCCCGCGACCGTGTTCATGGTGAACCACGGCTGCTGGTCGGTGCGCCAGATCCGGCCGCAGCCCACCTGGACGGCGTCGATCGCGAACACCTCCGGCCCCGGCCCGTGGTGGTCGTCGGCGCGGAGGGCGAGGCGTTCGAGCACGGAGATGCCGCGGGGGCCCATGCCGATGATGGCGATCCTGGGCCCGTGCGACACCGGGCCGTCGGCTGAGGACACGATCACTCCCGTCAGTCGGTCAGGTGCGGGCGTGCGGGCGTGCGGGCGAGCACGTTGTCGTAGCGGTGCTCGACGTGCGTGAGCATCGCCAGCAGGGAACGGGCGGTGAGCGCCTCGGGCGGGAGGGTGCGCGCCAGGCCCCCGATCGGCATGGAGCCGATCGACACCCAGCGCAGCCGGCCCTGCTCGTCGAGCGCGGCCCGCGTCCGGCCCGCGTTGTCCGCGTGCAGGCAGTACGGCACGTCGAGGTACCCGCGCTGGAACGCCAGTTCCAGCCCACGGCCGAGGTCGTCGTCCAGGTCGAGCACGGCCTCCACGAGCGCGCGCGCCTCCGCGAGCACCCCGGTGGTGGCGGGCCGCAGCTCGTCGGTCGGCGGCCGGGCGGCGTCGAGGGCGTGGCGCAGCGCGGCGACGTTCTCGGCGGGCGTCGGGATGCGCTGCGCCTCGACCTCCGTCTTGACGATCACCCGCTCCGCGCCGGACCGGACCGCCAGTTCGACGCTGTCGCGCAGCAGCGTGGTCGCGCCGGTCGTGCTGCGCGGGTACACGCCCATGTAGGTGTAGAGCACCACGTGCCACCGCACGTCCGGCAGGAGTTCGCCGGCCAGGGTGCGCAACGCGGCGATGGCTTCGAGGTCCTGCGCCGCGTTGGTCTGCTGCGCGTAGCTCAGCGACACGCTGCGCAGGCCGTGCGCGCGGAAGAACAACGCCTCCAGCACGGACAGCGCCACCAGGAGGCTGGGCGGGCACAACTGGCCGAGCATGCACCCGCCGAACGTCTCCAGGTGCGCGTCCGGGCCGTGCCCGCCCATCAGCTCGCAGGTGCGCCGCCACTCCCGCACCGAGTCGCGCAGCGGGGTCCGGCTGTAGGGCAGGCAGTAGGACACCGGCCCGCCCTCGGTGGCGTCGAGCCCGGCGTCGAGCAGGGTGCGCACGATGTCGTACGGCGCGGGGCTGCCGTGCCGCACCTGCACCGGGAAGTCCGGCGACACCACGCCGTCGAGCATTCGGCGGGTGACGTCCGGGCCGTGCACGACGAGCGGGAACCCGTTGAGGGGAGCACCGTCGCGCAGCGCCCGGCGCGCGGCGTCGTGCGCGCCCACCCTGGTGTAGCTGTCCAGGGTGATGGTGCCGGCGGTGCGCCCCGGCACGGCGCGCACCGCCAGCAGCCCCTCCCGCATCCGCGCCGGCTCGGCGAAGCCCATGCGGGGCTGGACGACGAGCCGGCCCTCGGCCGCCGCGTCGGCGACGAACGCGGAGAACGACGTCATGACGTCGTCCTGCCGCTGGGCAGGGCCGGTCGGCGCAGCCCTTCGACGTAGCCGACCAGCCGCGACGGGTCGCTGTCCTCCACCACCAGGTCGAACCCGGCGGCGAGCAGCTCGTGCCGCGACTCCGCCCCGCCGGCCACGCCGAGCTTGCCGCCGATGACCAGCCGCAGGTCGGCCGTGTCCGGGTCGGCGCGCAGCAGGCGGGCCAGCCGCACGCCGTCCAGGTGGCCGTGGCCGTTGACGGTGCTGATCACGACGAGGTCCGGGCGGTGGTCGCGGCAGTGCTCCAGGAGCAGGTCCTCGGGCACGCAGGCGCCGAGGTTCGTCACCTGGCACCCGTGTTCCTCCAGCAGCAGCTGGAGGAACACGAGGTTCCAGGTGTGCGCGTCGGAGAAGACGCTCGACAGCACGACCCGGACCGGTCGGACGGCGAGCGCGGTCGGGGCGTTGCTCACGGGGCCTCGGCGGGCCGCGCCTCGGCGGGCCGGGTCCGGATGGCCAGCACGGTGCACCCGGCGGCGCTGGACATCTGGTGCTTGCTGCCGGGGCCCTCGACCACGAGCGCGCCCTTCTTGAACGAGTGGCCGTCGCTGTGGTCCAGGGAGCCGTCGAGGACGAGCATCAGCTCCCAGCCCAGGTGCTCGTGGAAGTCGCCGTGCGCGCCGGGCGGGAAGCGCAGCAGCAGGCCGACGGACTCGTCACCGGTCTCGGGGTTCGGCGCCCACAGCACGTGGTGCTCGACGCCCTCGCGGCCGGGCTCGACCCACTTCGTCCACTCGATGTCCGTCAGGTCAAAGCCGTTCCGAATTACGTCCTCGATGATTTTCATGTCAGACATAAGCGCGCTCCCGGTAATAGTCTCCGCTGTTGTGTAAACGGTGCGCCATGAATCGAAGTGTTGCGGCGCAACGGTTTCAGCGATGTCACGTTATCCGGGGAACAAGAGATCCGCGCTGTAGTCCTGACGATGCGCGACCATCGGAAAAAACGATGTGCCGCAGTTTGCGGGACGTCCGGGTGCGGGAGTCCGAATTCTCACACGTGCGCGGACAGGTGCAGCCCGCGTACCGCGGCGACCACGAAGGGGTGCGCGCCGAGCGGCGCCGCCACCACGACGTCGGGGTCGGCCCGCCGTGCCGCGGCGATCACCCGGTCGGGCAGGAGGCCGGGCGCGAGGAACCACGACGCCACGGCGATCCGGCGCGCGCCGAGGTCCCTCAGCTCGGCGATCGCGTCGGTGACGTCCGGCGCGCAGGTCGCGAACGCGGGCCGGACGCCGGCCCAGCCGTGCTCCCGCTCCCACCGGTCGGCGAGGTCCGCGACCTCCGCCTC
>NZ_JBHTLK010000264.1:0-8811 GCF_042678885.1 Saccharothrix hoggarensis | reverse complement strand
CTGCGCCCGCTGCTGGCCGACGCCGCCCGGCGCGACGCCTACGGCGTGGCCGCCGCGGACCGCGTGGACGCCCGGTACAGCACGGCCCGGATCGCGGCCGAAACGGTCCGCGTCTACCGGCTGGCGACCGGTCTGTCGGAGGTGGTCGAGGCCGCCGCCGTCGACGGGGCGGTCCGCGACGGCGGGACGATGGTCCACGACGTGTAGACGCAGCCGCCCCTGCCGCGCGGCGGAAGATGTCGCCGCGCGGCAGAGGGTGGACGGCCTGGGTGGACGGCCTGGGGGTGGACTGCCCTGGGGTGGACGAGCACGGTCGCACGACAGGCCTGCGAGCCGGTGGCGGCCACGGTCGGGTCCGTGGAGCCGCCACCGGCTCGGTCGAGCGGCACGTCACCGTCCGGGCGGCGCTCCACCGCCCGGACGACTCGTCACCGGACTCGGGCGCCGCCCTTGCGGGACGAGCGGTCCAGGATGAAGCCCAGGGCGATCATGCCGAGCCCCAGCAGCAGGTGCAGCCAGTTGTCGGCCGTGTTGACCGGCACGAAGTTGGCCGCGCTGTCGTGGTCGATCACCAGGCCGTACAGCCACAGCACCAGGTAGATCACGCCGCCGCCGACGAGGTACCCGAAGGCGCCCCGCGCCGTCCGCGCCATGACCAGGCCGAGGACGCCGAAGGCGAGGTGGACGATGTTGTGGAGGATGGAGACCGCGAACAGGCCGAGGAGCTTGGCCTGGGACTCGTGGCCTGCGAACTGGAGCGTGTCGTAGTCGGTGGTCACGCCGGGGATGAACCCGGCGATGCCCACCACCAGGAACACCGCGCCCACGGCCGTGGCGGCCAGTTGGACCGGCGTGCGCGTCGATGCCGTGTCGGGTCGGGTCATCTCGACTCCCGTGCGTCGCGGAAGAGGTACCACTTCGGACGCCGACCGACTACCCGGCGTGGCGAGCCGCAAACTGCACCGGAGAGGAGTTTCGTCCGGACCGCCCGCCGGCGCGTTCGGACCGATGAGGACGGACGCCGGTTCACGTCCCGCGGGGTTCGAACCGGGCGCGCCAGGCGGTGAGGACTTCGCGCTCGTCCACCCCGCCGCGCGACCCCCGCCGACCAGCCCGGCCGCGACGAGCACGGCCACGTCACCGGTCGTCGTGATCGCCCTGGCGTGGCCGCCGTTCGGCCGACGACCGTGCGCCCGGCCCGCGGCGGCCGTCAGTGGACGACCAGCTGCGCCTGGTCGAACGCCACCGCCACGTCGGCCTCGATCCGGGCGGCGGCCAGCCGCAGCGGCGGCAGCAGCCGTGCCGCCGTCTCCGCCTGCGTGGTGCGGCCGACGTGCAGCGCGACGCCGACCGCGGCGATCACCGCGCCCGACCCGTCACGCACGCCGACCGCGAGCGAGCGCAGCCCTTCGTTCAGCTCCTCGTCCACGATGGCCCAGTCGTCCGCCGGCGTGCCTCGGCGTGCGGCCAGCAGCACGCGGCCCAGTGACGTCGCCCGGGCCGGGAACCGGCTGCCGACCGTGATGTCGACCCGCATGACCCGTCCCGCGGCGACCCTCGCGACGTACCGGACCTGGTCACCGTCCAGGACGGCCAGGGACACCGACTCCCCCACGGCGGCGGCCAGGTCGGCCAGGTGGGGTTGGGCGATGTCCGACACGGTCAGCGGGGCCAGGCGGGCGTAGCCGAGGTCCAGCACCCGGGGCAGCAGCGCGAACTTCCGGCCGTCGGTCGAGGCGTAACCGGCGTCGCACAGCACGTGCAGGGCACGTCGTGCGGAGGCGCGGGGCAGGCCGCTCGCCTCGGCGGCGGTGGAGATCGTGAGGCCGTCCGGCGCGTGGCGGAACGCGGTCAACACGGCCAGGCCGCGGGCCAGCGTTTCGAGGAACTCCATGCCCAGCGCCTCCTTGGCCGACCGGAGGTCGTCGGCGGTGGGTTCAGCACCCCGGACCCCGGTGCCACCGGCCCCGGTCACCCTCGCGCCAATCGCGGCATCCCCGGCCCCGGCGGCACCGATGGTGGTGGTTCCCACAGCACCGACCCCAGCGGCACCGGTCACGGCGACTCCAGTCCCGACCCCGCCTACCCCGGCGGTTCCGATCGCGGTGGCATCGGCCCCGACCCCGGAGGCCCGAGTGGTAGCGGCCTCAGTCGCGGGCGCGGCTGCGGCGGTGGCGGTGACGGCAGCGGCATCGACCGCCGCTGCGGCAGGCGCGGCGGTTTTGGTGGTGGTGGCTGGTCGGGGGGTGGTGGCGGGCGGGCGCAGGGCTGCCTCCATGTCCGCGACGGCGACCCGCAGCCGGGGCAGGACGGTGTCCGGGAACGTGTCGGCGGTGTGCCTGCTGGTGTGGGTGAGCACGTTCACCGCCGCCACCGGCCGGCCCGCCGGGTCGTGCACCGGTGCGGCGATGGCCAGCAGGCCGGGTTCGACCCACTGGTCGTCCAGCGCCCACCCCTTCGCACGGGCCTCCGCGACGCGGGCGCGGAACAGCACCTCGCGGTCGTCGGGGGGCGCGGTCAGCGGCGGGACGGCCGGGAAGCCCGCGTCGAGCGGGTCGCCGGCCCGGCGTCGCCGCCACGCCGCGAACCGCTCCTCGGGCCACGTCGCGGCCAGCACGACGCCCGCGGCCGTGCGGTCGTCCGGCAGCACCCCGCCGACGTGGAACGCGAGGTACACCGCGCGCCGCCGGGTCGACTGGGCGATCAGCCGCACGCCGTCCACGTCGGGCACGGTCAGGGTCACGGACTCGTCCAGCTCGTCGGCGAGCCGGGTGAGCAGCGGCGCGAGCGGGTGGACCAGGCCGCACGACGCCAGGTAGGCGTTGCCGAGCTCCATCGCGCGCAGGGAGAGCAGCAGGTCCGGCCCTTCGGCGCGCAGGTACCCGAGGTGCAGCAGGGTCGCCGCGATCCGGTCCACGGTGGACCTCGGCAGGCCGGTCGCCTTGGTCAGGTCGCCGCGGCGCAGGCGTGGTTCGGGGTGGCTCGCGACGGCGTGCAACACGGCCAGCCCGCGTTCCAACGTGCCCGCGCCGGCCCCTGTCACCGGGCCCGGCGCGGCCTCGGTGGGGGCGACGTCCGGCACGGTCTGGTCCCGTCTGGTCGGTCCGGACCGAGGCGGTCGCGGTGTGCGATTCATCGTAGGCCGATCTTGACGGCGGGCGGGACGGACCGACAGGCTGTGTGTCCTCAGCGAACAGTATTTCGCTGGGCGAACGGAGCCCTGATGATCCTGGAGCGCGGCCTCCACCTCGGCGGTCGGGACGTGCCGGCCGCCGACGGGCGGACCACGGCCGACCTCGACCCGCACACCGGCGAGGTGTACGCGACCGTCGCCGCCGGGGGGCCGGCGGACGTTCGCCGTGCGGTGGAGGCGGCTGTCGCCGCGTTCCCGGCGTGGTCGGCGATGCCGCCGTCGTCCCGGCGGCGGATCGCGCTCAAGGCCGCCGACGTGCTGGAGGCGCGGGTCGACGAGGCGGTCGCGGTCATGGCCGACGAGGTGGGCGGCGTGGCCGGGTGGGCGCGTTTCAACGTCGCGCTCGCGGCGGGCATCCTGCGCGAGGCCGCGGCCGCCGCGACCCGGCCGGTCGGCGACGTCCTCACCACCGAGGTCGACGGCCGGCTGTCCCTCGCGGTGCGCGAGCCGGTCGGCGTGGTGGCGGCGTTCGCGCCGTGGAACGCGCCGGTCATCCTCGGCACGAGGGCGATCGCGACGCCGCTGGCGGTCGGCAACACCGTCGTGCTCAAGCCCAGCGAGGACGCCCCGATCGCGAGCGGGCTGTTCCTCGCCGACGTGCTGCGGGAGGCGGGTCTGCCGGACGGCGTGCTCAACGTCGTCACCAACGACCGGGCCGACGCGGCGGCCGTCGCCGAGGCGCTCATCGCCGACGACCGGGTGCGCGCGGTCGACTTCACCGGCTCCACGCGGGTCGGCCGGATCATCGGCGAACTCGCCGCCCGGCACCTCAAGCCGGCCGTGCTGGAACTCGGCGGCAAGAACGCCGTGCTCGTGCTGGACGACGCCGACCTCGACCACGCGGTGGACGCGGTGGCGTTCGGCGGGTTCACCAACGCGGGCCAGATCTGCATGTCGGCCGACCGGGTGCTGGTGCACGACTCGATCGCGGAGGAGTTCACCGCCCGGCTGGCCGCCAAGGTCGCCCGGCTGCCGCACGGCGACCCGGCCGATCCGGCGACGGTGGTGGGCCCGGTGATCGACCCGCGCTCGGCGCGACGGGTGGCCGACCTGGTCGCGGACGCCGTCGAGCGCGGCGCGCGGGTCCGTGCCGGAGGCGGCGAGCCGAACGGCTCGGCCTACCCGGCGACCGTGCTGGACCGCGTCACGCCCGCGATGCGGGTCCACCACGAGGAGGTCTTCGGGCCGGTCGTGACGGTGATCGCGGTCGCGGACGACGAGGAGGCCATCGCGCTCGCCAACGACACCGAGTACGGCCTGACGGCGGGCGTGCTCACCGAGGACACCCGGCGCGGTCTGGCCGTGGCGCGGCGGCTGCGGACCGGGATCGTGCACGTCGGCAACCAGACCGTGGACGACGAGCCGCAGGCGCCGTTCGGCGGGGTGAGGGCCAGTGATTACGGCCGGTTCGGCGGGCGGTGGGGCGTGGAGGCGTTCACGACCACCCGCTGGGTCACGATCGCGGGCACCCCCACCCAGTTCCCGTTCTGACCGCGGCGCCGCGCCCGCGGGCAATCCGACCGGCGTTCCGCAGGCGGGACACGGGATTCGGGGTCACTGTGGAGGACATGACCCCCATCCACGACCGCGGACTCGCCTTCGACCTCGCCGCGGTGACCCGCAGGCACGCCCTCGCGCTCCTGGGCGGCGCGGGGCTCGCCTCGCTGACGGCGTGCGCGACGGGAGCGGACCCGCCCGCGACGACGTCACCGCCCACGACCGCCGGCGGGTGCGGTGACGTGATCCCGGCCGAGAGCGCCGGACCCTTCCCCGGTGACGGGTCCAACGGCCCGAACGTGCTCACCAGGTCCGGCATCGTGCGCGGTGACATCCGCACCAGCTCCGGCACCGGCTCGCGCACCGCCGAGGGCGTGCCGCTGCGCATCGAGCTCACCGTGCTGGACGCCGGCTGCGCGCCGCTCGCGGGCGCGGCGGTGTACGTGTGGCACTGCGACATCGACGGCCGGTACTCGCTGTACTCGCCGGGCGTGACGGACGAGGACTACCTGCGCGGGGTGCAGGAGGCCGACCCGTCCGGCCGGCTCGCGTTCACCAGCGTCTTCCCCGGCGCCTACTCGGGACGGTGGCCGCACGTCCACTTCGAGGTCTACCCGAGCCTCGCCGAGGCGACCAAGGCGGGCACGAAGATCACCACGTCCCAGCTCGCGCTGCCCGAGGACGTCTGCAAGGCCGTCTACGGCACCGCCGGGTACGTGCAGAGCGTGCGGAACATGGCGCGGACGTCGTTGACGAGCGACACCGTGTTCCGCGACGGGCACGACGAGCAGCTGGCCGACGTCGCCGGCGACGTGTCCGCCGGGTACACCGCCGCGCTCACCGTGCGGGTGTGACGCCGCTCAGCCCAGGGTCAGCGCCACGTGCAGCGCGACCAGCGCACCGCACGTCACGGTATGCGTGACCGGGTTCTGGGCGAGCAGCGCGACGAACTCGCGCAGGAACGCGCTGGGCAGGAAGTACCGCGCCGTGGGCGCCCCGATGATCTGCATCCGCAGCTTGAGCCTCCGGGCCAGCACCGCCGCGCGGAACACGTGGAAGTTGTTGGTCACCGCCACCGCCCGGCCGTTCCAGCCGCGGTCCACGAGCAGCTTCGCGCTGTACCGCAGGTTCTCCTCGGTGGTCGTCGCCCGGTCCTCCGGCACGATCCGGTCGTCGGGCACGTCGCGGCGCAGCAGGTACTCGCGCATCGCCGCCGCCTCGGACACCGCCTCGTCCGACCCCTGGCCGCCGGAGACGACGAGCAGCGGCGCCCGGCCGGCGTCGACCTCGCGGCGGTACACGTGGATCGCGCGGTCCAGCCGGCTGGCCAGCAGCGGCGGCACGCGGTCACCGATCAGGCCCGCGCCGAGCACGACGATCGCGTCGAACCCCGTCCGGCGGCCGACGCTGCCGTAGGCGATCGAGTACAGCAGCAGGCTGACGAACAGGAACGCGACGTACGCGGCGACGATCAGCAGCGACCCGATCACGACGTCGACCACCGGGCCGGTGTGCGCGGTGGCGAACCCGAACGCGAGGACCACGCCGAAGATCGCGAGGCCGGCGAGCAGCGACAGCAGGTTCGCCGGGCGGAAACCCTCCCGCCGCACCAGCAGCACGCCGTTCGCGATCAACGCGACCGGCAGCACCAGCCCCAGCCCCAGCAGCACCGCCACCAGCCCGATCGCGACCGCGGCGGCGGGCCACCCGTCGCTCGCCGCTGCGCCGAAGACCAGCCAGAGCAGCAGGAACACGAGCGTCACGCCGAGCCACACCGCGTTCGCGAGCCGCCGCCGGTCCCGGAGCACGCCGACGACGAAGAACAGCGCGGGGACGAGGGCGGCGATCCCGAAGATCATGGGGCGAATCTAGGCGACCGGCCGCGACGCCCCGGCACCCGCCGTCCCGGGAGGTCGATCGCCCTCCGCCGGGTCGTCCTCCGCCGGGTCGTCCTCCGCGTTGTCGGCCAGGTCGTCGTCCGCCAGGTCGTCGTCGGTCAGGTCGTCGGGTTGGTCACCGTCCTGCCCCGGCAGCACTGTGGCCAGGTAGGACCGCAGCGCCGCGGTCGTGCCCACGTCCCGGCCCGCGTTCTCGGACAGGTACCAGCGGTGGACCAGCACCTCGTGGAACAGCTCGGCCGGCGCGAGCACGCCGAGCAGGTCGGGCGGCACGGCGGCGACCACCGGGTCGTACACCTCGTTGCGCCACAGGTGGCCGGCGGTGGTCTCGGGGACCGGGTGGCCGTCCCGCTGCTCCAGGTAGGCGCGGAACGAGCGGAGGTCGTTGAGCAGGCGCCGGGCCTGGCCCTCCTGCACCTCCAGACCGGTGAGCTTGAACAGCTCGCGGCGGTGCTGGCCGCTCTCGGCGACGCGGATGTCCACGCGCAGCCGCGCGCCGCTGTCCGACGTGACCAGCTCCACCTCGCCGACGTCGAACCCCAGGTCGTTGAGCCGGCGCAGGCGCTCGGCGACGCGGTAGCGCTGCTCGTCCAGCCGGAAGAACTCCTCGCGCGTCACCTCGTCCCACAGGGCGGCGTAACGCCGGGGCACGCTGTCGGCCACCTCGACGGGGTCGATGTCGGGCGGCAGCAGGCCGCCGGCCTCGAGGTCCATCAGCTCGCCGCCGATGCGCTCGCGCGCCAGGTCCACGTCGTAGGTGCGCTGGCCCGCGGACAGGATCGGGTGGCGTTCCACGGTCTCCGCGTCGACCAGGTAGGCGGCCAGGTTGCCCGCGTCGAGCCGGAACAGCGTGTTCGACAGCGAGCAGTCGCCCCAGAACGTGCCGGACAGGTGCAGCCGCACCAGCAGCTCGACCAGCGTGTCCACCAGCCGGTCCGCCGAGTGCTCGCCGCGCGGGCTGGAGAACAGGTACCGGTAGGACATCGAGTGCTCCAGGTACCGCGTGACCAGGATCGCCTGCTGGTCGTCCGGGCGGTCCACGCACAGGCCCAGCACCGACACCGCGGGCAGGCCCTCCTTCTCGAAGTCGCCGAGCATCGCGTACTCGTGGCGCGCCAGCGACTCGGCGATCTCCTTGAGCGCGTACACCTGGCCCTCGCTGGCCACGAACCGCACCACGTGCCGGGAGATGCCCCGCTGCGGCACGGTCAGCAGCAGCCGCTCGTCCCACTCCTCCAGCGGCTGTGCCCACGGCAGGGCGAGCAGCCCACCGGCTTCGGTGGCGGGCGGGCGGAACAGGAATCGCATGGGCTCCCCGTGGTTGGGTGGTCTGCGACGGGCGACCGGAAAGTACCCCGTGCGCGGGCCGCCCAGCCAGGCTCCGGCCCGAGAAGTGACCTGTTCACCACGATCAAGAACGGCGGCCGGGCGACCCCAGCCGGCGGGCCGCCGACGCCGACGTGCCCGCCGTCACGTGGCACAGGTCACACCCGGTCGGTTCAACGTGACGCGTCCTCCGAAGGGTTTCCCGAGCGCTAACCGACCCACAGCGGCACCGGAAGGGGGCGACGTGCGGGACGACGACTACGACCGGTTCGTCACCGATCGCCTGGATCGACTCTTGCGCTACGCCACGGCGTTGACGTGCGACAAGCACCTCGCCCAGGACATCGTGCAGGACGTGCTCCTGCGCGCGCGGCAGAAGTGGGCGCGCATCGGGGCGGTGGACGCGCCCTACCTGTACGTGAAGCGCATGGTGACCAACGACTACCTCTCGTGGCGGCGGCTCCGGTCGTCGCGGGACGTGTCCTCCACGCACGCCGCGCTCGACGAGCTGTCGCCGCTGGTCGCCGACCCGGCCGTGCGGCACGCGGAGCGGGACGCGATGCGCGCCCGGATCGCCGTGCTGCCGCGCAAGCAGCGGGCGGCGCTCGTGCTGCGCTACTACGAGGACAGCACGGACGCCGAGATCGCCCGCATCCTGGGCTGCACGGAAGGCACCGTGCGCAGTCACATCTCCCGGGCGCTCAAGACGCTGCGGGTCAACGAGGACGTGCCGGCGGAGGTGCTGCGATGACCGACCAGGAAGCTCTCATCCGCGAGGCGATCGCGGCGGAGGCCGCCGAGGCGGTCGACCACCGCGTCGTGCTCGCGAACCTGCACGCCGGGCGCTCGCGCCGCCGGCCGTTCGCGTTGGTCGCGGCCGCCGCGCTCACCGCCGTC
>NZ_JBHTLK010000263.1:0-8983 GCF_042678885.1 Saccharothrix hoggarensis | reverse complement strand
GTGCCCGCGCCCCGCGTCCCCGTCGTGGACCCGTGCGGCGCGGGGGACCGGTTCGCGGTGACCGTCGCGGCCCGGCTCATGGGCGGCGCGGCGATGGACGACGCGGTGGCGGACGGGGTGACGTCGGCGGCGGAGTTCCTGCGCTGCGGCGGCGCGTCCGGGTTCCGGCCCGTCGACCAACTGTCCACTGTGGACGCCGTGCGGGCGCGCGGCGGCGTGGTCGTCGCCACCGGCGGGTGCTTCGACCTGCTGCACGCGGGCCACGTCCGCACCCTGCGCGCCGCCCGGTCGCTCGGCGACTGCCTGGTGGTGTGCCTGAACTCCGACTCGTCGGTGCGCCGGCTCAAGGGCCCGGACCGGCCGGTCACCAAGGAACAGGACCGGGTCGAGGTGCTGCGCGCGCTGGGCTGCGTGGACGACGTCGTGGTGTTCGACGACGACACGCCGGAACGCGTGCTGGCAGACCTGCGCCCGGACGTGTGGGTGAAGGGCGGCGACTACACCGTGGACTCGCTGCCGGAGGCGGACCTGGTGCGCGGCTGGGGAGGGCGCACCGTCGTCGTGCCCTACCACCGGGGACGTTCGACCACCGAGATGCTGTCGAGGAGGGGCTGATGCTGGACCAGGTGCTGGTGACGGGTGGCGCGTCCGGGCTGGGCGCGGCGGTGGTGCGCGCGGTGCACGAGCTGGGCGGGCGGCCGCTGGTGCTGGACAAGGCCGCGCCGTCGGCCGCCGAGGTGGCCGACTTCGAGTCGGTCGACCTGTCGGACACCAGGGCGGCGGAACGCGCCGTCAAGGCCATCGCCGAGCGCAACGGCGGCCTGCGGGCCGTGGTCACGGCGGCGGGCACGGACGCGTGCGGCCGGCTGGACCACGTGTCCGGCGCGGACTGGGACCGGGTGGTGATGGTGAACCTGCTCGGCACGGCCGCCGTGGTGCGGGCCGCGCTGCCGTTCCTGGAGGGCGGCGGCCGGGTGGTGACCATCGCGTCCACGCTCGGCGTCAAGGCGGTGAGCGACGCGACGGCGTACTGCGCCTCGAAGTTCGGCGTGGTCGGCTTCACCCGGGCGCTGGCGGCCGAGACCGCGGGCCGGGTCGGCGTGACGCTGGTGATCCCCGGCGGCATGCGCACGCACTTCTTCGACGACCGGGAGGAGCGGTACCGGCCGCCGGACGACAGCAAGCTCAACCCGCCCGAGCGCGTGGCCGACGCGATCGTGTTCGCGCTGCGCCAGCCCGAGGGCTGCGAGGTGCGCGAACTCGTCGTCGCGCACTCCGAGGAGGGGTCGTGGCCGTAGCCTCCCGGCTGGACACCGGTCGGGCGTTCGCCAAGGTGCTGCTGCCGACGCTGGCCAAGGGCGCGATCGTGCGCCGGCCGCCGGTGGAGGCGACGGCGGAGAAGCTGCAGCTGGACGAGGTGGCCGTGGCCGCGATGAGGCGGTTCCGGGACCGCTACGGGCCGGAACCGCTGCGGCTGAGGGTGACCGGGCGCAGCATCGCGCTGCTGCTCGACGCGGTGGACGTCTCCCGGCTGCTGGCCGAGTCGCCGTCGCCGTTCGCCCTGGCGACGCGGGAGAAGAAGGCCGCGCTGGAGCACTTCCAGCCGCACGGCGTGCTGATCTCGACGGGGGAGGCGCGCGAGCGGCGGCGTGCCCTCAACGACCGCGTGCTGCGGCCCGACAACATCGACGTGCCGGGGATCGTCGCCGACGAGGCCGATCTCCTGCTGCGGCACGTCCGCAGCACCGGGCGGCTCACCTGGGACGGGTTCGCGCAGTCCTGGTGGCGCGCGGCCCGGCGGATCGTGCTCGGCTCGACGGCGCGGGACGACGACGAGCTGACGGACGTGCTGAGGGCGTTGCGGAGCGACGCGAACTGGGCCTACCTGCACCGGCGGCGCGAGGCGTTGCGCCGCCGGTTCGACGAACGGCTCCTCGGCCACCTCGAACGCGGCGAGCCGGGCAGCCTGGCGGGCCTCGCCCCGGCCGACGAGCTCCGGGAACAGGCGCCGCACTGGCTGTTCGCGTTCGACTCGGCGGGCATCGCGACCATGCGGGCGCTGGCGATCGGCGGCGCCGGGCAGGCCGGGATCTGGGAGTCGGTGCGGCTGTGGCCGACCACGCCGGTGATCCTGCGCGAGAGCACCGAGCACACCCGGTGGCACGGCACGTGGCTGCCCGCGGGCACCACGTTCGTCGTGTTCGCGCCGTTCTTCCACCGGGACCGCGACCGGCTCGACTACGCCGACGAGTACACGCCGCACATCTGGCCCATGCCGCCCGACCCCGGCCTGGTGCCGTTCAGCGGCGGCCCCGGCGTGTGCCCCGGACGGGACCTCGTGCTGGTCGCGGCGAGCACCATGCTGGACGCGCTCCGCGATCACCTGGACGTGCCCACCCTGCGTGCGCCGCTCCCCGCCACGCTGAACCACTTCCGGCTGTCGTTCGTCACCCGGAAGGTTGACGACGGCCGGTGAGGGGTATGTGCTTCCCGTGAGTCAGGCCGAGGAATCACACCAGCGGAGGTTGGCCCGCAACCTCAACGAGTTGCTGCAGGAACTGCGCGTGGCGCAGGCGGGCGTCCAGATCCTGTTCGGGTTCCTGCTCTCGATCGCCTTCACCGGGCGTTACGCGAGCGCCGACACCTTCGTGCGCGCCACCCACCTGGTCACCATACTGTTCGCCGCGTGCTCGGTGGCGTTCATGACCGCGCCGGCGGCGTGGCACCGCATCCTGTTCCGCCGCGGCAGGCGCGAGGACGTCATCGAGGTGGCGAACCGGTACGCGATCCTGGGGCTCGGGTGCCTGGCGGTCGCCATGACCGGCACCATCCTGCTGCTCGGCGAGATCATCGTGGGCGGCTGGCTGGCCGTCGCGCTCGGCGCGTTCGCGGCCCTGCTGTTCGGCACGCTGTGGTTCCTGCTCCCGTGGCGGGAGCGCGGGCGCGGCTCGTTCACCGACGACGACGAGGACGCCGAGGACCGGCTGGAGTAGACCGCGAACAGACCGCGGACAGACCTCGACAGATTTGAAGCCGCCGTGCTCACGACGTCCTCCCCGTGAGCGCGGCGGCTTCTTCCTCGTTCAGCTCGGTCAGCCTTCCTCGTTCGGCCCTCGGTCAGCCCTGCTCGTCGGTCCGGTCGTGCGGCGTGCCGACGGGCTTCGACTCCGGCGACCCCCGCTGGCGCAGGTACACGCTCAACACCGCCATCGAGCCGATGGCCAGGAACTCCGACTGCCAGTTCTGCAGCGACCGGTTCCAGAAGTCCGCCGACACCACGTACTCCCACCACGTCACCGGGTCCTGGAAGTCGTTCAGCTGGTCGTTGTTGTACGCGCTGCGCCCCGCGATCGACTGCGTCAGCCAGGAACCCACGAACAGCCCCAGCATGACCAGCCCGAGCGAGTTCGAGAACAACGCCGTGCGCCAGCCGCCCGCCTTCGCCCACGGCGGCGACTCCGGCTTCAGGTGCTCGCCCAGCAGCTGCGCCTCGTCGGACTCCGCGCCGATCCGCGACGCCGGCTTCGACTCGGGCGACCCGCGCTGCATCAGCCACACCGTGGCGAAGATGAACAGGAAGAACTGGAGGTACTCGGACTGCCAGTTCTCCGCCACGTCCACCGCGAAGTCCGACGACGTGACGTACGCCCACCAGTCGATGGGGTCGCCGCCGTCGGCGAGCCGGCGCTGGTTCACGTCCGCGTTGCCCGCGAACGACTGCGCCACCAGCGTCGCCAGGAACAGCAGCCCGAACGCCAGGCCCAACCCGTTGTCGCGCAGGAACCTCTTCACAGGCCCACCAACCCGATGACGCTGAAGAACACCAGCAGGGCCGCCACTCCCAGCAGGTAGGCGTAGAACATGCCGCGCTGCGTCACGGCCCACCCACCTCGCACGTGTACGGCCGCTCGCCCTGCGGCGCGCACCCGGCGCCCGCGACGCGCCACCCCGACGTCAGCTCGCGCAGGAACAGCACGTCGTCCGCCGAGGTGCGCGCCTGCGCCGCGTCACCCCAGACCTCGACCGACTCCACCGCGCCGCCGGGCAGGTCGAGCGACGAGCACTCCGCGTCCTGGCGGGCCCGTTCGGTCAGCAGCCCGCACGCCCGTTCCGCGTCGCCCGCGGCGACCGCGGCGGTGAACTCCTCCGCCGCGCGCCTGGCCAGGTCCTCCGTGCCGGATCCACACCCGCTCGCCAACACCGCCGGCATCGCCGCGGCGAGCAACCACCGAAAGCGGATCATGGCTGGACGATAATCCGTCACGGGCGGAGCAGCACCTTGACGGCGTTGTCCTCCTTGCGCTGGAACACCTGGTACGCGTGCGGAGCCTCGTCGAGCGGCAGGTGGTGCGTGGCGAACGTGTCCACGCCGAGCGGGTCGTCGTCGGTGAGCAGCGGCAGGATCTCCGGCACCCAGTGCCACACGTTGGCCTGGCCCATGCGCAGCTGCACCTGCTTGTCGAACAACGTCAGCATCGGCAGCGGGTCCGCCATGCCGCCGTACACGCCGGAGACGGAGATCGTGCCGCCGCGCCGGACGATCTCGATCGCGAGGCGCAACGCGTGCAGCCGGTCCACGCCGGCCGTGGTCATGAACCGGGCCGCGATGGCGTCCGGCAGCAGACCCACCGCCTGGTGCGCCATCTTCGCCACCGGCGCGCCGTGCGCCTCCATGCCGACCGCGTCGATGACGGCCTCCGGCCCGCGTCCGCCGGTCAGCTCGCGGATGTGGTCGACCAGGTGGCTGTCCCGCACGTTCAGCACGGTCACGCCGTGCGCCCGCGCGCGGGCCATGCGGTCGGGCACGAGGTCGACGCCGATCACCGTCTCGACGCCGCGGTGCTGGGCGATCCGGGTCGCCATGTCACCGATCGGGCCGAGCCCGAGCACGACCAGGCTGTCCCGCGTGGCCGCGTACTCCACCGCCTGCCACGCGGTCGGCAGCACGTCCGACAGGAACACGAACCGGTCGTCCGCCGGGCCTTCCGGCACCTTGATGGGCAAGGTGTTGCCGAACGGCACCCGCAGGTACTCGGCCTGGCCGCCGGGCACCTGCCCGTACAGCTTGGTGTAGCCGAACAGCGCCGCGCCCGTCCGGTGCTCGCGCACCTGGGTCGTCTCGCACTGCGACTGGAGGCCGCGCGAGCACATGAAGCACGTGCCGCAGGAGATGTTGAACGGGATGACGACCCGGTCACCCGGCTTCACCTCGGTGACGTCCGCGCCGACCTCCTCGACGATGCCCATCGGCTCGTGGCCGAGGATGTCGCCCTCGTCGATGAACGGCCCCATCACCTCGTAGAGGTGCAGGTCGGAGCCGCACAGACCGGTGGACGTGACGCGGACGACGATGTCGGTCGGGTCCTTCAGGACGGGGTCCGGCACGGTGTCCACGCGCACGTCCCGCTTCCCGTGCCAGGTGACGGCTTTCATGGAAAAAGCTCCTTCCGACTGGTGCTCGGAGCGTTCCCGGGGCGGCGTGTGGCAAACCCGGCGCCGGGTACCCGCCGGCCATGAGCGCACCCCTACCCCAGGACCGGTCCGGCGCGCCGACGCGCGCGGTGGTGACCGGGTCCGACTCCGGTATCGGCAAGGCGATCGCGGTGGCCCTCGCGGGCGGCGGCGTGGACGTCGGCATCACGTACCACCGGGACGCCGACGGCGCCGAGGACACCGCGCGGCAGGTCCGCGAGCACGGCGCGCGGGCCGCCGTGCGGCGGCTGGACCTGACCGACCTGCCCGGCGCGGCGGACGTGGTGGACGAGCTGGCCGCCGAGCTGGGCGGCGTCGACGTGCTGGTGAACTGCGCCGGCACGGGCACCGCGCAGAAGGCGCTGGACATGGACTTCGACACGTGGCGCGGTGTGCTGTCGGTCGACCTCGACGGCGCGTTCCTGTGCTCGCAGCGCGCCGCCAGGCACATGATCGAGGCCGGCCGGGGCGGTCGGATCATCAACATCACGTCGGTGCACGAGCACCTGCCGCGCGTCGGCGCCGCGCCCTACTGCGCGGCCAAGGCGGGCCTGGGCGCGTTGACGAAGGTGCTGGCGCTGGAGCTGGCCGAGCACGCCATCACGGTCAACTCGGTGGCGCCCGGCGAGATCTCCACCCCGATGACGGGCCAGGAGGACGTGGACCCGCGCTCGGAGGCGCGGCCGGGCGTGCCGCTGGGCCGGCCGGGCCACGCCGCCGAGGTGGCCTCGGTGGTGGCGTTCCTGGCCACCCCGGCGGCTGGGTACGTGACGGGCGCGTCGTTCGTGGTGGACGGCGGCATGACGTTGATGGGGCCGCAGGCGAGCCCGCTGCTCACCGACCGGCAGTGGCTCGACGTGTGACGGCACCGACCGCTCCGAGCGTGGCGGCTGCGAGCGCCACGGCTGCGAGCGTCGCGGCTGGGAGCGTCACGGCTGCGAGCGTCGCGGCCTTGTGCGTCGCGGCACTCGCGGCCGAGTGCTGACGGCTCAGGAGCGGGCCTTGGCGGTCTTGCGGTTGTTGGCCTTCTGCAGCGCCTCGACCAGCTGCTCCTTGGTCATGCTCGACCGGCCCGGCACGTCGAGCTTCTTGGCCAGCTCGTAGAGGTGCTGCTTGCTGGCGTTGGCGTCGACGCCGCCCGCGGTCCTGCCCCGCTTGGGCGTGCTGCGGGCGGCCTGCTCGTCCGACGGGCCCTTCTCCTCCTTGGGCTCCCAGTGGTCGCCGACCTTCTCGAACGAGTGCTTCAGGGCGGCGTACGCGGTGCGGTGCGACCGCTGGCCCTCGCCGTAGGTCTCCACCGCCGAGTCGTGCGCCTTGATCCACGTCCGCTGGGCCTTCTTGGACGAGCGGGCGATCGTGCTGGGCAGCTCCTGGGCTCCGGGCATGGCTCTCCTCCTCGGGGCGTCGCCTCGGGTTTCACCTCGGCCGCTCGGGTACCCGGTGGCCATGACGGACATGCGTGTCGACGCACTCGACGTCCACAGCCCGGTAGACGGTCGGCTGATCGGCTGGCTCCCCACCGCCACGGACGAGGACGTGGCCGGCTCGGTGCTCACCGCGCGCGAGGCGCAGCCCGGCTGGGCGGCCACGCCCGCGGCCGAACGGGGCGCCGCGCTGAAGGCCGCCGCGACCGCGATCCGGACCCACGCGGTGGACCTGGCGAACGTCGTCCAGGAGGAGACCGGCCGCCCGTTCGCGTCCGCGCGGGACGGTGTGCTGGCCGGTGTGTCCACGTTGGAGCAGTACGCCGAGCTGGGCCCGGTCCACCGCGGCCGGTCGCTGCTCGGCGCGCACGACGCGACGGACCTCATGGTGCCGGAGCCGCGGGGCGTGGTCGTGGCGCTGACGCCGTGGAACGACCCGGTGGCCGTGGCGTGCGGGCTGCTCGGCGCGGCCCTGGTGACCGGCAACACCGTGGTGCACAAGCCGAGCGAGCGGTGCCCGCACACCGGCGTGCTCCTGGCCCAGCTCATGGTCGACCACTTCCCGCCCGGCGTGCTCCAGAGCCTCACCGGCGACGGCGCGGTCGGCGCGGCGCTGGCCTCGTCACCGCACGTCGACGTCGTCGCGCACGTCGGCGGCACGGCGACCGGCCGGTCCATCGCCGCCGCGTGCGCCGCGACCGGCGCGAAGGCGCTGCTGGAGAACGGCGGCAACGACCCGCTGCTGGTCGACGCGGACGTCGACCCGGTGTGGGCGGCCGGTCAGGCGGCGCTGGGCGCGTTCACCAACGCGGGCCAGCTGTGCACGTCCGTGGAGCGGATCTTCGTGCACCAGGCCGTGGCGGAGGAGTTCCTGACCGCGCTGTGCGACGAGGCCCGCCGCTGGAACGAGTCGCCGCAACCGCTGGTGGACGTCCGGCTGCGGGAGCACGTGCACGCGCACGTCGCCGAGGCCGTCGCGGACGGCGCGCGACCGCTCGTCGGCGGCGAGGTGCCGGAGCGGGACGGGGCGTACTACCCGGCGACCGTGCTGAGCCGCTGCACGCCCGACATGCGGGTGATGCGGGAGGAGACGTTCGGCCCCGTCGCGCCGGTGCGGGTGGTGGCGTCGTTCGAGGACGGCCTGGCGGAGGCGTGCGTGGACGAGCACGGCCTGGCCGCGACCGTGCTGACGGCGTCGATGGCGCACGCGCAGCAGGCGTGGCGGGCGCTGCCCGTGGGCACGGTGAAGGTCAACGCGGTGTTCGGCGGGGCTCCCGGCGGCGCCGCCCAGCCGCGCCGGGCGTCCGGCACCGGGTTCGGCTACGGGCCGGAGCTGCTGGACGAGATGACGACGGTGAAGGTCGTGCACCTCGGTCAGATCCAGCCCTCGTCCCAGGCCAGCCGCGCGGCCTCGTAGCGGGTGCTCACGCCGAGCTTGGTCATCGCCGACGACAGGTAGTTGCGCACGGTGCCGGCGGCGAGGTGCGCCTCGGCGGCGATCGTCGCCACCGTGCCGCCGCGCAGCGCGTGCCGCAGGACGTCCAGCTCGCGCGCGGTCAGCGGACACGCTCCCTCGGTGAGCGCGGCGGCGGCGATCTCGGAGTCCACGTACCGCCGGCCCGCGTGCACGTCGCGCAGGATCGACGCGAGCTGGGCGGCCGGGGTCGTCTTCGGCACGAACCCGCGCACGCCCGCGCTCAACGCCCGCCGCAGCGCGCCCGGCAGCGCGTGCCGGGTCACGACGACCACCGCGACCCCGTCCAGCTCCCGCACCGCCTCGGCGGCGAGCACCCCGTCGCGCCGGGGCATCTCCAGGTCGAACACCGCGATGTCGGGCCGGTGCGCCCGCACCGCCGCCACCGCCGCGTCGCCGTCGCTGGCCTGCGCGACGACCGAGATGTCGTCCTCCAGCTCCAGCAGCGCCGCCAACGCGCCCCGGATGAGGTCCTCGTCGTCGGCCAGCACGACCCGGATCACCGGCCCACCCCGGCACGTCCCACGAGCTCGAACCCGTCGCCGCCCGCCGGACCGGCCTCGACCCGCCCGCCGACGGTGGCGAAGCGCTCGCGCAGCCCGGCCAGCCCCGC
>NZ_JBHTLK010000262.1:0-9039 GCF_042678885.1 Saccharothrix hoggarensis | reverse complement strand
TCCGCGTCCGCGGGCAGGGCCGCGCCGAGCTGCCGCGTGCCGACACCGCGCTGCGCCAGCACCGCGGCCAGCGGGTACAGCGGCAGGGCGTGCCGCTCGTCCGGCATGCACGCCAGCAGCACGGGCCGGTGGTTGCGGGGGTTCGCGACGACCGGCGTCGCCCGCACCACGGCGGCCAGCACGCACTCCTCCACCAGGTGCGACACCTCGACCCCGGCCCCGGAGTGCTCCCACCGGGCGGCGATCGCGGCCATCACCGGCCGGATCACCTCGTCCCACGTCGCGACCAGGCCGTCCGCCTCAATCGCGTCCGCGAGCATCGTCTGCACGGCCGCCGAGTCCATCGCCAGCGCGGCCCGCCCCACACCCCTGGCCCGCCGGTTCGCCGCCTCCAGCTTCAGGCCGCGGCCGCCGGACGCCGAGCCGTTCAGCTCTCCGCCGTTCAGCTCCCCGCCGGTCAGCCCGCCACCGCCCGGCCCGCCGTTCGACCCGCCGGTCAGCGACGGCGGCGTGGTCGTGCGGGCCTGGACCGTGCTGGACAGGGCGTACTTGGCCGCCTCGGCGGACGACGCGCCGCGCAGCAGGGCTCGCTGCATCAGTTCGAGGCGCGCTACGTCGAGTGGCGCGTACTTGCGGTGTCGCCCGGTTGTGTGATCGGTGGGTCCCAGCCCGTACCGGCGGTCCCAGGTGCGCAGAGTAGCCGGCGCGACGCCGAGGCGGCGGGCCACGGCGGCCACCGAGAGGGTCACCGAATGCGCCGGATCATCTTCTGCCGCAACGGTTTCCCGGTCGCCTTCCGGCACGGTCCCGGTGTGGTCGGGGGGCGTCATCACGGTGACATGGTCCGTTCACCTGACGTCACCGGCAACTCCGGGGGTGGCCGCCGACCGATCACCCATCGAATGAATTGCCGGTAAAAGCCCTGCTACCCCCTTGAACAAGTTTTGGCGCGGTTCTACGGTGGATCATCGTTAAGCCGAATGGAGCAGTTCACGTCCATGGGCCAAGGAGGCGGTCTCGATGGCGGACACCCGAAGGCTTCCCGGTCCCAACGCGGATCTGTGGGACTGGCAGATGCGCGGCTCGTGCCGCGGGATGGACAGCGCGTTCTTCTTCCACCCGGACGGGGAGCGCGGACCGGCGCGGGCGCGGCGGGAGGCCAGGGCGAAAGCCGTGTGCCTGTCGTGCCCGGTGCTGGAGATGTGTCGGCGGCACGCCCTGGCGGTGCAGGAGCCGTACGGGATCTGGGGTGGTCTCTCGGAATCCGAGCGGGACAGCATCATCAAGGCGCGCAAGCGTCAGTTGACGCCTGCGTGACGCCGAACGCGCGGGAGGGGCGGCACCTCGCGGGTGCCGCCCCTCCCGTTCGCTCTGCTACCGGGTGATACCGCTGGTCAGTGGCCGTGCCCGTGACCGTGGCCGTGCCCGGCGGAGCCCGCCTGCTCCTCTTCCTTCTTCTCCACGACGGCGCTCTCCGTGGTGAGCACCATGCGGGCGATGGAAGCGGCGTTGGTGACCGCGGAACGGGTCACCTTCACCGGGTCGATGATCCCGGCCTCGAGCAGGTCGCCGTAGGCCAGCGTCGCGGCGTTGAGGCCGAAGCCCCAGTCGCCCTCGCGGACCTTGTTGACCACGACCGCGCCTTCCAGACCCGCGTTCGCGGCGATCCAGAACAGCGCCGAGCCCAGGGCCTCGCGGACGATCGCGACACCGGTCGCCTCGTCGCCGGACAGGCCCAGACCGCCGTCGAGCACCTTGGCCGCGTGCACCAGGGCCGAGCCGCCGCCGGGGACGATGCCCTCCTCGACCGCCGCCTTGGTCGCGTTCACCGCGTCCTCGATGCGGTGCTTGCGCTCCTTCAGCTCGGTCTCGGTGGCCGCGCCGACCTTGATCACCGCGATGCCGCCGGACAGCTTGGCCAGCCGTTCCTGCAGCTTCTCGCGGTCCCAGTCGGAGTCGGTGGCCTCGATCTCGCGGCGCAGCTGCTCCGCGCGACCCGCCACGTCGGCCTTGGCGCCGCCGCCGTCGACGATGGTCGTGTTGTCCTTCGACACGACGACCCGCCGGGCGGAACCCAGCACGTCGAGGTTGGCCTCGGACAGCTTGAGGCCCACCTCGGCCGCGATGACCTGGGCGCCGGTGACGACCGCGAGGTCGTCCAGGAACGCCTTGCGGCGGTCGCCGAAGTACGGCGCCTTGACCGCGACCACGCGCAGGGTCTTGCGCAGGGCGTTGACCACCAGGGTGGACAGCGCCTCGCCCTCGACGTCCTCGGCGATGATGACCAGCGGCTTGCCGGACTCGGCGACCTTCTCCAGGATCGGCAGCAGGTCGGCCAGGGCCGAGATCTTCTCGCGGTGCAGCAGGATGCGGGCGTCCTCGAACACCGTCTCCTGGGCTTCGAGGTCGGTCGCGAAGTGCGCCGACACGTAGCCCTTGTCGAACTGCACGCCCTCGGTGATCTGGAGCTCGGTGGCCATCGAGGAGGACTCCTCGACGGTGATCACACCGTCCTCGCCGACCTTCTCGATGGCCTCGCCGAGCAGGGCGCCGATGGACTCGTCACGGGACGAGACGGTGCCGACCTGGGCGATGTTGTCGCGGCCCTTGACCGGGGTGGCCTTGGCCTTCAGCGCGTCCACGACCGCCTCGGCGGCGGCCTGGATGCCGACGCCGAGCGACATCGGGTTCGCGCCCGCGGCGACGTTGCGCAGACCGACCCGCACCATGGCCTGGGCCAGGACGGTCGCGGTCGTCGTGCCGTCGCCGGCCACGTCGTTGGTCTTGGTCGCGACGCTCTTGGCGAGCTGCGCGCCCAGGTTCTCGAACGCGTCTTCCAGCTCGATCTCGCGCGCGATGGTCACGCCGTCGTTGGTGACGGTGGGGCCGCCGAACTTCTTGTCGAGCACGACGTGCCTGCCGCGCGGACCGAGGGTCACCTTGACCGTGTCCGCGAGCTTGTTCACGCCGCGCTCAAGGGCCCGACGAGCGTCCTCGTCGAAGCTGATCTGCTTGGGCATTGCCTACGCCTCTCTTGATGCGAAACGCCCCGGGAAGCCCCGGAGATGGGGTTCGCCGGGGCGCCTTGCGTGTCAGCCGAGCGTCAGTTGATGACGGCCAGCACGTCGCGGGCGGAGAGGATCAGGTACTCCTCGCCGTTGTACTTGACCTCGGTGCCGCCGTACTTGGAGTAGATGACGACGTCACCGACAGCCACGTCCAGCGGGACGCGGTTGCCCTTGTCGTCGATCCGGCCGGGGCCGACCGCGAGGACCTTGCCCTCCTGGGGCTTCTCCTTCGCGGTGTCCGGGATCACGAGGCCGGAAGCGGTCGTGGTCTCGGCCTCGCTGGCCTGGACGACGATCTTGTCCTCGAGCGGCTTGATGTTCACGCTCACCGGGCTGACCTCCACGGTCGTCGAAAGCGTTGGCAGGTTGCGTTTACGGCTCCTGCCACCCCGCCGTCGCGGGGGTCGGGGCGGTTGCTGGTGCCGTGCATCTAGCACTCTACCCAGGCGAGTGCCAACGCTTCAACGAGCCCCCGTCACTCCTTCCGGGCACCCGGTCCGGCGACGTCCGCGAGGCGGCCCGCAACCGCTCGGAACCGCGCGCGCACGCCGATCCGGACCAGCTCGGGCGCACCGGTCCGCGGTGACGTCCGGCCTGCCCTCGTCGGACGAGCCCTCGCTGGACTGCGGAGAGCTGGATGCCCGGGGTAATGCCGGTGTTCACCCGTTCGCCACCATGCTGGGTCACGGTGGGCGCATGACCACGGTGACCCGACGTTCCCTGCTCATCGGCGGTGCGGCCCTCGCGGCCGCGGCGACCGCCGGTGCGGGCTTCCCGAAGCTCGACGACCCCTTCACCCTGGGCGTGGCCTCCGGCGACCCCCTGCCCGACAGCGTGGTGCTGTGGACGCGCCTCGCGCCGCGTCCGCTCAACGAGGACGGCCTGGGCGGCATGCCCGACCGCGTCGTCCCCGTCCACTGGGAGCTGGCCGAGGACGAGCGCTTCCAGCGCGTCGTGCGGCGCGGCGTGCAGCCCGCCCGGCCCGAGAACGGCCACAGCGTGCACGTGGAGCCGTTCGGCCTGCGGCCCGGCCGCGAGTACTACTACCGGTTCCGCGTGGACGGCCACCTGTCCCCCGTCGGCCGCACCCGGACCGCGCCCGAGCCGTGGGTCCTCGGGCAGGACCTGACCATGTGCTTCGCGTCGTGCGCCCACTACGGCGAGGGCTACTTCACCGCCTACCGGCGGCTGGCCGAGGACCACCCGGACGTGGTCCTGCACCTCGGCGACTACCAGTACGAGTACGCGGCCAAGGCGGCGGACGTGCGGACGGTCGTCGGGCCGGAGACCCGGACGCTGGCCGACTACCGGCTGCGGCACGCGCAGTACAAGACCGACGCCGACCTCCAGGTCGCGCACGCCGTCGCGCCGTGGGTCGTCGTGTGGGACGACCACGAGGTCGAGAACAACTGGGCCGACGACGTGCCCGAGCAGCCCGACCCGGACTTCGCGGCACGGCGGGAGGCGGCCTTCCGGGCGTACTACGAGAACATGCCGCTGCGGCGCGGCGCCCGCCCGAACGGCACGGACATGCAGCTCTACCGGCGGCTCGGCTGGGGCGGGCTGGTGAACTTCCACATGCTCGACACCCGCCAGTACCGGGACGACCAGGCGTGCGGCGACGGCTGGAAGACGTGCGCGGACGCCGCCCTGCCGACCCGGTCCATCACCGGCGCCGAGCAGGAGGAGTGGCTCCTCGACGGGTTCCGCCGGTCCCGCGCGCGCTGGGACGTGCTCGGCCAGCAGGTGTTCTTCGCCGAGCGCGACCGCAAGGACGGCCCGGTGAAGGAGGTCTCCATGGACGGGTGGGACGGCTACCTGGCGTCCCGCGACCGGGTGACGCGCGGGTGGGTCGACGCGGGCGTGCGCAACGCCGTCGTGCTGACCGGCGACGTGCACGCGCACTACGCGGCGGACGTGAAGCTGGACTGGAACGACCCGGCGTCGCGGACCGTCGGCACCGAGCTCGTGTGCTCGTCGGTGACGTCCGGCGGCGACGGCAACGACACCGTCGACCAGGTGCAGCTGCGGAACAACCCGCACATCAAGCTGCACAGCAGGCGGCGCGGGTACGTGCGGACGAAGTTCACCGCGCAGGAGATGCGGGCGGACTTCCGCACGCTGCCGCACGTGCGCACGGCCGGGGCCGAGGCCACGACGCTCAAGTCGTTCGTGGTCGAGGACCGCAACCCCGGCCTGAACCCGGTGTGATCAGCCGCGCAGGACGTTGACCAGGGCGGTCCAGCTGTCCTTCCCGTGCCCCGCCGCGATGGCGCGGTCGTAGAGGGACCGGACCGCCTCGGGCAACCCGGCGTCGACCCCGGCGGCCTCGCTCGCGCCCACGACGTGCGCCGCCGTGGCGCCCATCATGGCCACGTTGGCGAGGTCGCCGGGGTGCTCGCCGGTGTCGACGTGCCGGACCGTCTCCGCGACGTACATCGCGAACGACGACACCACGTCGGTGAGGTACGGCGCGTACGCCTCGGCCGTGAGGCCCGCCGACGTGACCAGGGCGGTGGCGTGCAGCATCGCGGCCAGCGAGGTGAGGAAGACGTCCAGCTGGGCCTGGTAGAGCAGCTGCGCCAGGCCGTGGTCCGCGCCCATGTAGTCGGGCCTGCCGATGACGGCCAGCGTGTCGGCGTACCGGTCGAACACCTCGCGCGGGCCGCTGTAGAAGACGTACGCGGACTCGTCGCCGACCAGCGGCGCGGGCACCATCACGCCGCCGACCAGCAGCTCCGCGCCCCGCTCGGCCAGCCAGGCGGCGGCCCGCACGGTCTCGGCGGGCGTGTCGGAGCTGAGGTTGACGACGACGCGGCCCGCGAGGTCCGTGCCGTCGAGGATGTCGTGCATCGCGGCGTAGTCGGTGAGGCTGAGGACGATCAGCCGGTTCGCGGCGACGGCGTCGGCGGCCGTGGCGGCCCGGACGGCGCCTCGGGCGACGACGGCGTCGGCGCGGGCGGGGGTGCGGTTCCAGACCGTGGTCGGGTGGCCGGCGGCGAGGAGCCTGGTGACCATGGCCTGGCCCATGGGGCCGAGCCCGATCAGGGTCAACGGGGTCTTGTCAGTCATGCGGTGTCTCACTCCTTCGTGTGAATCCCACGGTGCCGCCGGCCGCGCACGGTTCGCTGCGGGTCCGCTGGGGGTCGGCCGCGGGCGGCCCCGTTACGGTCCGGGCGTGAGATTCGGGGTGTTGGGGCCGCTCGCCGTGTGGACGGCGGGTGGCGCGGAGGTCCGCGTGCCCGAGGTGAAGGTGCGGGCGCTGCTGGCGGACCTGCTCGCGCACGAGGGGCGGCCGGTGTCGGCGGACCGGTTGGCGTTCGACCTGTGGGGCGACGAGCCGCCCGGCAACCCGGTGAACACGCTCCAGACGAAGGTCTCGCAGCTGCGGCGGGCGTTGGAGGCGGCCGAGCCGGGCGGGCGGGAGCTGGTCGCGCACGGGCCGGCCGGGTACTCGGTGCGGGTGGACGCGTCCACTGTGGACCTCCTGCGGTTCCGGGAGCTGGTGGCCGCGGGGCGGTTCGGCGAGGCGCTGGCGCTGTGGCGCGGCGAGCCGTTGGCCGAGTTCGCCGACGCGCCGTTCCTGGCGGCGGTGACGGCGCGCTGGACCGAGGAGCGGCTCGCCGCGCTGGAGGAGTTCGCCGAGGCGGGCGCGGTCGACCTGGCCGACGAGGTGGCCCGGCACCCGTTGCGCGAACGTCTGCGCGGCCTGCACATGCGGGCGCTCTACCGCGCCGGGCGTCAGGTGGAGGCGTTGGAGAGCTACGCCGAGCTGCGCCGGCTGCTGGCCGACGAGCAGGGGTTGGCGCCGGGCCCCGAGCTGGCCGCCCTGCAGCAGGCCATCCTCACCCACGACCCGGCGCTCGGCCCCGCCGACGGCGGCGCGCGCACGAACCTGCCCGCGCCCGTCACCGACCTGGTCGGGCGGGACGACGCGGTGGACGGCGTGCGCGGCCTGGTCGGCCGGTCGCGGCTCGTGACGCTCACCGGGCCGGGAGGGGTCGGCAAGACCAGCCTCGCGGTGGAGGTCGCCCGGCGGGCCGCGGTCGGCGACGGGGTGTGGCTGGTCGAGCTGGCCGGTGTCGGGCGCGACGAGCAGGTCGCGCACGCCGTGGCGGACGTGCTCGGCGTGCGCGAGGACGCGCCGGGAGGCTTCGCCGGGGGTCGGTCCGACGACCTGGTGGACCGGCTCGTGGAGGCGTTGCGGGGCCGTGAGGTGCTGCTGGTGCTGGACAACTGCGAGCGGCTGGTCGAGCCGGTCGCCGCGCTGGTGTCCCGCCTGCTGCGCGCCGTGCCGGGCCTGCGGGTGCTCACCACCAGCCAGGAACCGCTCGGCCTGGCGTTCGAGGTGGTGTGGGCCGTGCCGCCGCTCGACGTCGACGCCGCCGTCGCGTTGTTCGCGGCACGCGCTGCCGCCGCCGCGCCCGGCTTCGCCGTCACGCCGGACAACACGCAGGCGGTCGAGGCGATCTGCCGCCGGCTCGACGGCCTGCCGCTCGCGGTGGAGCTGGCCGCGACCCGCGTGCGCGGCCTCGGCGTGACCGCCCTGCTCGACCGGCTGGACGACCGGTTCCGGCTGCTCGCCACCGGTCACCGCGACGCGCCCGCCCGGCAGCGCACGCTCCGGGCGATGATCGACTGGAGCTGGGACCTCCTCGGCGACGCCGAGCGGACCGTGCTGCGGCGGTTGTCCGTGCACGTGGACGGGTGCGCGTTGGACGCCGCCGAGGCCGTGTGCGCGGGTGGCGCCGTGGCGGCCGACGAGGTGGCGGACGTGCTGGCAGGCCTGGTCAACCGGTCGCTCGTGGTCGCCCCCGACCACCGCGGCGAACCGCGGTTCCGGCTGCTGGAGTCGGTCGCCGACTACGGCCGGGAACGGCTGCGCGAGGCGGGCGAGTTCGACGAGGTCCGGCGGCGGCACGCCGAGTTCCACCTGGCGCTGGCGGAACGGGCCGATCGGGAGCTGCGGACCGCCGGGCAGCTGCGGTGGCTGCGCCGGCTGGACGCCGACACGGCGAACCTCCGGGCCGCGCACGACGTGCTGGAGCCCGCCGGTGCCGCCCGGCTGGCCAGGGCGTTGACGTGGTACTGGTTCCTGCGCGGGCGGCTGCGCGAGGGGCTGCGGCTGATGACGTCCCCCGATCCGGTGACGGCGGCGTGGCGGGCCGGGTTCGGCGTGCTGGTCGGCGAGCCCGTCGACCCGGCGGCCGCGGCCGGCACGGCGGAGATCGCCGACCCGCTCGACCGGGCGCGCGCCCGGTGGTTCCTGGGGTACGTGCTGTCGACCGTCGGCGACATGCCGTCCGCCGAGGAGCTGACGGACCGGGCGCTGGAGGCGTTCGAGGAGCTGGGTGACGAGTGGGGCGTGGCGTCCGCGCACAGCGACCGGGTCAGCCAGGCCCTGGCCCGCGGCCGGCTGGACCGGTCGTGGGCGTCGGCCCGGCGGAGCTCCGAGCTGTTCACCAGGCTGGGTGAACGGTGGGGGCAGCTGAAGGCGTCGTTCGGGTTGGGCGTGCTCGCGCAGCT
The DNA here is from genome assembly GCF_042678885.1 of Saccharothrix hoggarensis. Taxonomy (GTDB): domain Bacteria; phylum Actinomycetota; class Actinomycetes; order Mycobacteriales; family Pseudonocardiaceae; genus Actinosynnema; species Actinosynnema hoggarensis. The sequence goes on along the minus strand of NZ_JBHTLK010000262.1, from coordinate 445 downwards.
GGCCGGCGACCTCGCGCGGGCGGAGGCCGTGCACCGGGAGGGCCTGCGGGTGGCCGAGGAGCTGGAGTCGTGGCCCGAGGTGTCGTACAAGCTGTCCTGGCTCGGCCGGGTCGCGCTCGCCACCGGCGACTACGCGAAGGCACGCGACCTGCACGAACGGGCACGCCGTGCGGCGGCCGAGCACGGGTTCGCGCCCGGCGAGGTGTACGCGGAGACGGGGTTGGCGCTGGGCGCGCGGCGCGAGGGGCGGCTGGACGAGGCCGAGGCGCACTGGACCCGGCTGCTCGACTGGCACCGCCGGGTCGGGTTCGAGGCGGGCGCGACGCTGGTGCTGGCCGAACTGGGGTTCGTCGCGGAGCTGCGCGGTGACGCGGCGCGGGCGCTGGAGGTGCAGTCACGGGGGCTGGCGCTGGCCCGCCAGGTGGGCGACCCGCGGGCGGTCGCG
>NZ_JBHTLK010000261.1:0-9057 GCF_042678885.1 Saccharothrix hoggarensis | reverse complement strand
GCGCCGCCTGCTGACCGTCGGCGGCGGGCGCCTCGGGGCTGCCCGCCGGGCGGTTCGACGACCGACGACGGCGGTTGCCACGCCGGCCACCCTCCTCCTCCGAGGAGGACGGCTGGGCGGGCCGCTCGGCCACGTCGAGCTGCTGCTGGGTCGGCTTCTCCACCGGGGCAGGCGCCTCGGCCGCACGCGCGGGCGCCTTCTCGGCGACCGCCTTGGGCGCGTCGGCCTTCTTCTCGGTCTTGGGCGGCGTCGCGGCACTGCCCCGACCGGAGGTGCCGCCCTGACGCTCCTTGATGGCCGCGATCAGGTCGCCCTTGCGGAGGCCGGCGGTGCCGGTGATACCCAGCTGACTGGCGAGTTCACGGAGTTCGGCCAGCACCATTCCAGAGAGGCCCGCGCGCTTGCGCGGCGTGGCGCTGCCGTTCGAAGGGGTGGTCAGAGCGTTCTCCTCGGCTCCGGAACTGGCAGCGGGGTTGGGAGCAGCAGGAGCTTGGCTGCTCAGTACATCGGTGTTGGTCACACATGTCCTTCCTGACCGGAGCGCGCCTCCTACGCGATCCAGCGGACCTGCCGTCCGACGGAATGCGGTGCGGCAGTTTCGTCCCGGTTCAGGCGGACCTCGGACGGCGCGGAACGCGCACGAAAGCGGAGTCCTCCGGTACGGGACTTCGGTCACACGGCGAGCGGGTGCCTTCCAGCGTCGACCCCGTCCATACGGCACAGGGCCAAGTCGCTGGAGAAATGCGATCCGGAACGAACGTCCGGGCACCACACCGGCGCCCGTGCGCGCGGTGACTGATGGCCCCGAGGGTAGACGCCGGTACCGCCGGGTGCAACAACCGGGGCCTGGCGCGTCGCATCACTCAACCGAGTGGCGCAACCCGGACCCCGCCCAGGTCGACCGGCGTGCGCCGCACCTCGAACCCCGTCAGGTCCGGACCGGGCGGCAGCTCGCCGGACGCCGGCAGGGCCAGGACCGTCGGCCCCGCACCGGACACCGCGGCGGGCACGCCCGCCTCCCGCAGCGACCGCACCAGGCGCGTCGTCGCAGGCCAGGCGGGTTCCCGGTACGGCTCGTGCAGCCGGTCGTCCAGCGCGTCGAGGAGCCGCGACGGGTCCGCCGAGAGCGCGTGCACGGCCAGCGCGGCCCGGCTCACGGCGAACGCCGCGTCCTCGTGCGGCACCTTCGACGGCAGCAGCCCGCGGGTCGTCTTGGTGGACGACTCGACTGCCGGGACGAGCACGACCGGGCTCACGCCGGGGTGCGGCTCCACACGCACTGCGTGGAATCGGTCACCGTGCGTCCACGCGATCGCGACGCCGCCGAACATGCTCGCCGCGGCGTTGTCGGCGTGGCCCTCGAACTCCGCGGCGAGTTGCAACGCGCTCGTGTCCAACTCGCGACCGGCCAGGGCGAACGCCGCCGCGACACCCGCCACGACGGCCGCCGCCGACGACCCGAGGCCGCGGGCGTGCGGGATCGCGTTGCGGCAGGTCAGCCGCAGCCCCGGCACGTCCAGCCCGACCAGCTCGGACGCCGCCCGGAACGCCCGCACGACCAGGTGCGACCCGTCCGTCGGCACGTCCGCGGAGCCCTCGCCCGACACCTCGACCGCCAGTCCGCCGCCGGTGACGGCGAACTCGACCTCGTCGTGGACGCCCAGCGCCATGCCGAGCGCGTCGAACCCCGAGCCGAGGTTCGCCGTGGAACCGGGCACGGTGACGCGCACACCGGTCGCGGGCACGGCCGTCACGCCAGCTCCAGCGCGGTCGCGACGGCGCCGGGGTCCACCGGCACCGGCTCGACCTCGGCCATGCCGAGCAGCGCGGTGTCGGGGTCCTTCAGGCCGTGGCCGGTGACCGTGCAGACGACCAGCGAGCCCTTCGGCAACCGCCCGTCCGCCGCGGTGGCCAGCAGGCCCGCCACGCTCGTCGCGGACGCGGGCTCGACGAAGATGCCCTCGGTCGAGGCCAGCAGCCGGTAGGCCTCCAGGATCTTCTCGTCCGTCACGGCCTCGAACAGGCCGCCGGACTCCTCCTTGGCGGCCACCGCGCCGGTCCACGACGCGGGGCTGCCCACCCGGATGGCGGTCGCGATGGTCTCCGGGTTCGCCACCGGCGCGCCCAGCACCAGCGGCGCGGACCCCGCGGCCTGGAAGCCGAACATGCGCGGCGTCGACGACGTCACGCCGTCGTGGTGGTAGTCGGAGTACCCGCGCCAGTACGCGGTGATGTTGCCCGCGTTGCCCACCGGCAGGCAGTGGACGTCCGGCGCGCGGCCGAGCACGTCGCAGATCTCCCACGCGGCGGTCTTCTGGCCGATCAGGCGCACCGGGTTCACGGAGTTGACCAGCGTGATCGGGTACTCGATCGACGTCTTGGAGGCCAGCTCGAGGCAGTCGTCGAAGTTGCCGTCGATCTGCAGGATGCGCGCGCCGTGCGCGACCGCCTGGGCCAGCTTGCCCAGCGCGATCTTGCCGCGCGGCACGAGGACCGCGGCGGCCATCCCGGCCTTCGCCGCGTACGCCGCCGCGCTCGCCGACGTGTTGCCGGTCGACGCGCAGATCACGCCCCGGATGCCGCTGGCCAGCGCGTGCGTCATGGCCACGGTCATGCCGCGGTCCTTGAACGAGCCGGTCGGGTTCGCGCCCTCGACCTTGATGTAGACCTCGCAGCCGGTCACCTCCGACAGGTGCCGGGCGGCCACCAGCGGCGTGCCGCCTTCGTGGAGGGTGACGACCTCGGCGCCCGCGGGGAGCTGGATCCGGTCCGCGTAGGCGTGGATGATGCCCGGCCACCCCGGCCGCGCGCTCGTTGGGTTCTCGGCACCGCCGAGGGCTGCTTGGGCCACCATCACTCTTCGCCTTCCACCCGCATCACGCTGACCACTTCCCGAACCACGGGCAGCCCGCCGATTTTGTCCACGGTCGACCGCAGTGCCGCGTCGGTCGCGGCGTGGGTGACGATCACCAGGCTGGCGTCGTCGACCCGACCCTCCTGCCGCACCGCCGCGATGCTCACGTCGTGCTCCGCGAACACCGCCGCGACCTGCGACAACACGCCCGCCCGGTCGGCGACGTCGAGGCTGATGTGATAACGCGTGGGCGTCTGGCCCATCGGCCGCACGGGCAGGCCCGCGTACGCCGACTCACGCGGCCCGCGCCCGCTGTGCACCCGGTTGCGGGCCACCGCGACGAGGTCGCCGAGCACCGCGCTGGCGGTCGGGGCGCCGCCCGCGCCCTGGCCGTAGAACATCATCTCGCCGGCGGCGTCGGCCTCCACGAAGACCGCGTTGAACGCGCCGTGCACGCTCGCCAGCGGGTGCGACCTGGGGATCATCGCCGGGTGCACGCGCACCGAGATGCCCTCGGACGCGCCCGAGCCGTCGCCGGCGTCGACGGACACCCGCTCGCAGATCGCGAGGAGCTTCACGATGCGGCCGAGGCCCTTGGCGGCGGCGATGTCGGCGGCGCTGACCGCCGCGATGCCCTCGCGGTGCACGTCGGCGGCCGTGACCCGGCTGTGGAACGCGAGCGACGCGAGGATCGCGGCCTTGGACGCGGCGTCGAAGCCGTCGACGTCGGCCGTCGGGTCCGCCTCCGCGTACCCGAGGCGGGTCGCCTCCTCCAGCGTCTCGGCGTAGCTCGCGCCGGTGGAGTCCATGCCGGAGAGGATGAAGTTGGTGGTGCCGTTGACGATCCCCATCACCCGGGTGATGCGGTCGCCGGCGAGGGATTCGCGCAGCGGGCGCAGCAGCGGGATCGCGCCCGCGACGGCCGCCTCGAAGTACAGGTCCGCGCCCGAGGCGTCGGACGCCTCGAAGAGGTCGGCCGAGTGCTCGGCGAGCAGCGCCTTGTTGGCCGTGACCACGGACTTGCCCGAGCGCAGCGCGGTGAGCAGCAGCGACCGGGCCGGCTCGATGCCGCCGATGACCTCGACGACGACGTCCACGTCGTCCGAGGCCACGAGCGCCTCCGCGTCGGTCGTCAGCAGCTCGGCCGGCACCTCGCGGTGCTTGTTCGGCCGGCGGACGGCGATGCCCGCCAGCTCGACCGGGGCGCCGATCCGCGCCGTGAGGTCGGGCGCCTGGTCGGTGAGCAGCCGGACCACCTCGGTGCCGACCGTGCCGCAGCCCAGCAACGCGACCTTGATCGGTTTGCGGTGCGCATGGCTAGACACTTTTCTCATACCTCCAGGCGGAACAGGTCTTCCTCGGTCTCCCGGCGCAGCAGCAACCGGGCCTGGCCGTCCACGACCGCGGCGAGCGCGGGCCGGGGAAGTCGGTTGTAGCCGCTGGCCATCGAGTAGCAGTACGCCCCGGTCGCGGCGACCGCGATCAGGTCGCCGGGGGCGAGGTCGTCGGGCAGCCAGCAGTCGCGCACGACCACGTCACCGGACTCGCAGTGCTTGCCCACGACGCGGCACAGGACGGCCTTCGCGTCCGGCGCGGCGGCGCGCGACACGACCTTGCAGTCGTACACCGCGTCGTAGAGCGCGGTGCGGATGTTGTCGCTCATGCCGCCGTCGACGCTCACGTACCGGCGGATCGCGCCGGCGTCGAGCTCGACGTCCTTGATGGTGCCGACCTCGTACAGCGTCACCGTGCCGGGGCCGACGATGGCGCGGCCCGGCTCGACCGCGATCTTCGGCACGGGCAGGCCGGCGTGCTCGCACTCCTTGGAGACGATGTTGCGCAGCTGCCTGGCCAGCTCGGCGGGCGGCGGCGGGTCGTCGTCCGGCGTGTAGGCGATGCCGAGGCCGCCGCCGAGGTCGACCGTGGTCACGTGGTCGAGGATGCCGTCGCCGTGCTCGTCGCGCAGGTCCGCCAGCAGGCCGATGACGCGGCGCGCGGCGACCTCGAAGCCGCTGGCGTCGAAGATCTGCGAGCCGATGTGGCTGTGCAGGCCGATGAGCCGCAGCCCGTCGGACTTCAGCACCCGCCGCGCCGCCTCGGCCGCGTCGCCCGAGGACAGCGAGAAGCCGAACTTCTGGTCCTCGTGAGCGGTGGCGATGAACTCGTGCGTGTGCGCCTCGACGCCGACCGTCACCCGGATCATGACCGGCTGGACCCGGCCGCGTTCGCGCGCGACCTGGTCGAGCCGGGCGATCTCGTAGAACGAGTCGAGCACGACCGCGCCGACGCCGACCTCGACGGCCTTGGTCAGCTCGGCCACGGACTTGTTGTTGCCGTGCAGCGCGATCCGCTCCGGCGGGAACTCCGCGCGCAGCGCGACGGCCAGCTCGCCGCCGCTGGCCACGTCGATGCTCAGGCCCTCCTCGGCGACCCAGCGGGCCACCGCGACGGACAGGAACGCCTTCGACGCGTAGTGGACCGCGGTCGGGTCGCCGAACGCGGCGGCGTGCTCCCGGCAGCGGGAGCGGAAGTCGGCCTCGTCCATCACGAACAGCGGGGTGCCGTGCTCCTGGGCGAGCTGCCGCACGTCGACGCCGGCGAAGCGCACCGCGCCGTCGTCGCCGCGCTCGGCGTTGCGCGGCCACACCTGCGGGTGCAGCGAGTCCAGGTCGGCGGCCGTCGCCGGGCGGTTGCCCGCCGTGTTGGACGGCACCATGACGTCGGCGTGCCGGGGACCGGCGGGGTGGGCGCGCATCACATTCGCTCCGGAGCGGTCACGCCCAGCAGTGCCAGGCCGTTGGCGAACACTTGGCGGGTCGCCGCGCACAGCTGCAAGCGGGCCCGCTGCACCTCGGTCACCTCGTCGTCGCCGCGCGGCAGCACGCGGCACTCCGGTGTGTCGTAGAACCGGTGCAGGGTGCCGGCCAGCTCTTCGAGGTACCGGGCGACGCGGTGCGGTTCCCGCAGCTCACCGGCCGTGGCGACGACGCGCGGGAACTCGCCGATGGTGCGGATCAGGTCGCCCTCGCGGTCGTGCCGCAGCAGCCCGTACGACTCGTTCGGCGTCATGCCGAGGTCGGCCGCGTTGCGGAGCACGGAAGAGATCCGCGAGTGCGCGTACTGGACGTAGTAGACGGGGTTGTCGTTGCTGCGCTTGCGCAGCAGGTCGAGGTCGATGTCCAGGGACGAGTCGACCGAGGAGCGGGACATCGCGTACCGGGCCGCGTCCACGCCGACCGCGTCCACCAGGTCCTGCATGGTGATCACGGTGCCCGCGCGCTTGCTCATCCGGACCGGCTTGCCCTCGCTGACCAGGTTCACCATCTGGCCGATCAGCACCTCGACCGACGCCGGGTCGTCGCCGAGCGCCGACGCGGCGGCCTTCAGCCTGCCGATGTAGCCGTGGTGGTCCGCGCCCAGCATGTAGATGCACAGGTCGAAGCCGCGCGACCGCTTGTCGACCAGGTAGGCGATGTCGCCCGCGATGTAGGCCGGGTCGCCGTCGCTCTTGATGACCACGCGGTCCTTGTCGTCGCCGAACTCGGTGGACCGCAGCCACCAGGCGCCGTTGTCGAAGTACAGCGCGCCGGAGCCCTTCAGCTGGTCGACGGCCTTGGCGACGGCGCCGGACTCGTGCAGCGAGTTCTCGTGGAAGTAGACGTCGAAGTCCGTGCCGAAGTCGTGGAGGTCCTTCTTGATCTCCTCGAACATCAGGGTCACGCCGATGCGGCGGAACACCTCGTGGCTGTCCTCGGCGGCGAGCGCGCCCGGCTCCTGCCGCAGCACCTCGGCGGCGATGTCGCTGATGTAGCCGCCCGCGTAGCCGTCCTCGGGCGCGGGCTCGCCCTTCGCGGCGGCGATCAGGGACCGGACGAACCGGTCGATCTGCGCGCCCGCGTCGTTGAAGTAGTACTCCCGGGTGACCTCGCCGCCGTTGGCCTCCAGGATGCGGCCGAGCGCGTCGCCGACCGCCGCCCAGCGCGTGCCGCCCAGGTGGATGGGGCCGGTCGGGTTCGCCGAGACGAACTCCAGGTTGATCCGGACGCCGGCGAGCCGGTCGCCGCGCCCGTAGGCCGCGCCGGCCTCCAGCACGTCGCGCACGATCTCGCCCTGCGCGTCCGCGGCGAGCCGCAGGTTCAGGAAGCCGGGGCCCGCGACCTCGACCGCGGAGATGGACTCGGCGCCGGTCAGCGCGTCGGCGAGCCAGCCGGCCAGGTCGCGGGACGGCACGCCGACCTTCTTGGCGGTCTGGAGGGCGAGGTTGGTGGCGTAGTCGCCGTGCTCGGGGTTGCGGGGGCGCTCGACGGTGACCGCTGTGGGCAGGGCGGCGGGATCGAGGCCGCGGGAGGTCAGCACGTCCACGGCCGTCGCGCGGACCAGTTCAGCGAGCGCAGCGGGAGTCACCCGGCAAGTCTAGGGAAGCGTTCCCGCTGGTCTCCGGCGGGATGCGCGTCTCGCGAAGTGGGATTGACAACTGTTGACGACCACCCGCCGTGACGGCCGGTTGACGGTGATCAGACATCGTATCCCTACACTGGCTCGCGGCATGGGCGTATGACGAGACTGAGGCGGACATGACCAGCGGCAAGAAGACGAAGGCCGCGCGCTCCAGCGTTGCGGCGGCGCGCTCCTCGGTGGTGGCCAAGAAGCCGAAGCCATGGGGGACCATCATCGCGGTGGTCGCCGTGCTGGCACTCGCCGGCGGCGTGTTCGGCTACGCGTTCAACCAGATCTCGGAGCAGAACGCCAAGGAGGCGGCCCTCGCCAAGTGGAACCCGTCCGAGGAGAACAAGGACCCCTCGGACCAGATCCAGGGCGTGGTGAAGAAGGAGTACGAGCAGGGCAAGCACGTGCAGCCCACGCAGCGCGTCGCCTACGACTTCTCGCCCCCGTTCGGCGGCCCGCACGACGGCGCCTGGGCCGCGTGCACCGGCGTCGTCTACCAGACGGCCGTCCGCACCGAGAACATGGTCCACTCGCTGGAGCACGGCGCCGTGTGGATCGCCTACAACCCGGACCGGATCACGGGTGACGCGCTGGCGAAGCTGCAGGCCAAGGCCGACGGCCAGCAGTTCACGATGATCTCCCCGTACCCCGGGCTGGACAAGCCGATCTCGCTGCAGGCGTGGGGCCACCAGCTGAAGGTGGAGAGCGCGGACGACGAGCGCATCGACCAGTTCATCCAGGCCCTCCGGCGCAACCAGTACACGTACCCGGAGATCGGCGCGACGTGCGACTCGAACACGTTCGACGTGACGAACCCGCCGCCGTTCGTGGCGGAGGCCCCGGGCCCCGACGCGGTGCCGATGGACGGTGGCACGGCGGACGGCACGGAGGCCGGCGGCGAGCAGCCCCCGGCCTCGGACGCGCCGGCGCCGACCCAGCCGAGCGGGAGCTGATTCGTTGACCGAGCCCGAGCAGCGCGCGGTCACCGCGACGCGCGCCGTCGTGGTGGCGGTCGCCGTGGTCGCCGTGCTGCTGCTCGGCGCCGCGGTCGGCCTGCTGATCAAGCTGCCGGGGGCGGACACCTCGTCCACCCCGGCGGCTGACTCGGTCGACGTGGGCTTCGCGCAGGACATGGCCGTGCACCACCTGCAGGGCGTCACCATGGCCAACGAGGCGCGGAACCGGACCGCCGATCCGGCGATCCGGCAGCTGGCGTTCGACATCCAGTCCACCCAGTTGGAGCAGGTGGGCCGGATGAAGGGGTGGCTGACCCTCTGGGGCCACCCCGAGCAGTCGGTGGACGGCACCCACATGAAGTGGATGAGCGCGTCCTCGCACGCCCACGGCGCCTCGGCGGCCGCCGGCGTCACCGGCCTCATGCCCGGCATGGCGACGTCGGCCGAGCTGGCCAAGCTGCGCGCCCTGACCGGCGTCGACTTCGACGTGTACTTCCTCCAGCTGATGCTGCGGCACCACCAGGGCGGCGCCCCGATGGCCGAGTACGGCGCCGCGCACGCGGGCCAACCGGTAGTCCGCACCCTCGCCGACAACATGCTGAAGTCGCAGAAGTCCGAGGGCGAGTACATGAAGCAACTGCTGACCGAACGCGGCGCCGCTCCCCTGACCAGCTAACCCTCCCGCACCGCCCTCCACCCCCAGCACGGCCCCACCACGCCGCGCCCGCCTCGCACCCCGGCACCGCCCCACGCGCCGCCCTTCCGCCGCCCGGCACCGCCCCACCACGCCGCCCACGCGCC
>NZ_JBHTLK010000260.1:0-9110 GCF_042678885.1 Saccharothrix hoggarensis | reverse complement strand
CGATGCCGCAGGGCGGACCGGGACAGGGCAACGCACGGGGCGCGGCGGCCGGAGCCCCGGCGGGCATGGGCGCCGGCGGGCAGGGCGGCCAGGGCGGCGAGGACCAGGAGCACAAGGCGAAGTACCTGATCCCGACCGACGACTACTTCGACGACAACCGGCTCGTCGCCCCACCCACCATCGGCGAATAAGGGCGGATGAGCACCATCGCGACACTCTCCCTCCCCGAGTTCGACGTGCTGTGGGAGGTCCTCCGCGTCGGCGCGGTGCCGTACCCGTTGCAGGTCGACCACCACGGCATGACGGTGGACGACCGCGCCCAGGTCCGCGCCGACGCGCACGCCTCCCTCGAACGCCGGGGCCTGGCCCGCCGGGGCAGGCCGGAGCCGGAGCTGGAGGACGCGTTGCGCCTCCTCGCCCGCCCGGACACGTCGATCACCGTCATGGGCCTGCCCGACGCCGCCTCCGACGACCTGCTGCGCGCGCTCGCCGTCGCACGCGGGCGTTACGCGGTGCTGGCGGTGCAGCAGGCGGACGGCGTGCGGCTGGACCTGCTGCGCGACGTGAGCCTCGCGGGCGCGGCGGTGAGCGTGCTGCCGCCCCGGCCGCCGGGTCCGGGCAGGCCGATCACCGTCCCCGCGTCCGCGATCGAGGACCAGGGCGGGAACGGCATCCGGCAGACGGTCCGGGGCGGCGGCAGCGACGACGTGCGGGCGCTGAAGGACATGCTGGCCGGCCCGATCACGGGCACCGGCCACTTCACGCCCCGCGTGGACGGCCACCCGCCGCCGCCCGCGGTGACGTGGATCGACACCCCGCGCGGCCGGTACGCGAGCATGGGCACGGAGTGGCTCACGGTCGCGCCGGCCGACCACACCGGGCTGGTGCGCAGGCTCAGCCAGGCACTCGCGCCGCCAGGCCGGTGACGAACGCGTTCAGCGCCAGCTCGAAGCTGTCGTGGTCGAGCTCCCGCGCCACGGACGGCAGCAGGTGGGCCTTGTCGAGGTTCGGGTACCGGTCCCGGTAGAACGACTGGTCCTCGGTGAACCCGCTGGAGAACGAGCTCAGCGCGGCGCCGAACACGAGGTACATCAGCGACGCGGCGATCATGGTCGCCTCGCGCCGCGACCACCCGGCGGCGACGAGCCCGCCGTGCACGACGTCGAGCCGGCGCAGCGACGCCTCGCGGTGCGCCGGCCCGTACGCCAGGAACGGCACGATGTTGGGGTGCTCCGCGAGCGCGGCCCGGTAGGAGCGGGCGCAGCTGAGCAGGCCGTGCCGCCAGTCGCCGCCCTCGAACCCGGACACGTCGACCCGTTCGAGGATTCCGGCGGCCACGTCGTGCAGCAGGTCGTCCTTCGTGCTCACGTGCCCGTACAGCGACGCGGCCTGAACGCCCAGCTCAGAGGCCAGTTTGCGCATGGACAAGCCGTCGAGGCCGTCACGGTCGATGATGTGGAGTGCGGCCGCCCGGATGCGCGAGGCACTCAGGATCGGGTTCCTCGGCATGTCCGTCCCCTTGCCTGTGGTGGGTTCCGCGCATAGGTTAGATAACCTAACACCGTTCGGTTAGGAGGTCACCCCGGTGGACTTGCGCATCTCCGACGAACACCGGCAGCTCAAGGAGCTGGCACACAGGTTCACCGAGGAGCGGATCGTCCCCCACGCGGCGCGCTGGGACCGGGACGAGGCCATCGACCGCGACCTCGTGCCCGCGCTCGGCGACGTGGGCTTCCTCGGCCTGGGCATCCCCGAGGAGCACGGCGGCTCGGGCGGCGACAACCTGGCGTACTGCCTGGTGCTGGAGGAGGTCGCGCGCGGTGACTCGGCCGTCCGCGGCATCATCTCCGTCTCGCTCGGCCTGGTCGGCAAGACCATCTTCAAGCACGGGACCGACGAGCAGAAGGCCGAGTGGCTGCCGGGCCTGTGCTCGGGGCGGCGACTCGGCTGCTTCGGCCTCACCGAGCCCGGCACCGGGTCGGACGCCGCGTCCCTGGCCACCAAGGCCGTCCGCGACGGCGACGACTGGCTGATCACCGGCCGCAAGGTGTTCATCACCAACGGGACGTGGGCCGACGTGGCGCTGGTGTTCGCCCGCACCGGCGGCCCCGGCCCGAAGGGCATCACGGCGTTCCTCGTGCCGACCGCCTCCCCCGGCTTCACCGCCACCGAGATCCACGGCAAGCTCGGCATGCGCGGCCAGGCCACCGCCGAACTCGCCCTCGACGGGATCCGCGTGCCGGACGCGAACCGGATCGGAGACGAGGGCGCGGGCTTCAAGCTCGCGATGGCCGCGCTCGACCGGGGCCGGATGTCCGTCGCCGCCGGCTGCGTGGGCGCCGCGCGGGGCGCGCTGGAGGCCAGCGTCGAGTACGCCAAGGAACGTCAGCAGTTCGGCAAGCCCATCGCCGGTTTCCAACTGGTGCAGGAACTCCTGGCCGACATGGCCGTGGAGACCGACGCGGCACGGCTGCTCACGTGGCGGTGCGCGGACCTCGCCGACCGCGACGAGCCGTTCGGCACCGAGGCGTCGATGGCCAAGCTGTACGCCAGCGAGGCCGCCGTGCGGGTCGCGAACAACGCCATCCAGGTCTTCGGCGGCTACGGGTACGTCGACGAGTACCCCGTCGGGAAGTACCTGCGCGACACCCGCGTCACGACCCTCTACGAGGGCACCAGCCAGATCCAGAAGTTGCTCATCGGCCGGGCGCTGACCGGCATCAACGCGTTCGCGTAGACGGTAGAGGGAGGACGTCATGGACTTCACGCTCGACGAGGAGCAGAAGGAGATCCGCGACTGGGTGCGGACCTTCGTGCGCAAGGAGGTCGCGCCGCTGGAGCCGGAGGTGCTGCGCCGGGAACGCCAGGGCCAGCCCGGCCTGACGCGTGACGAGCTGAAGGAACTCCAGGACAAGGCCAAGGCGGCGGGCTTCTTCGGCGTGCTCACGCCGCAGGAGTACGGCGGCATGGGCCTGGGCGCGCTGATGACCGCGCTCGTGGAGGCGGAGCTCGGCCGCACGTTCGTCCCGTTCCGCTTCGGCGGCTACGCGGACAACATCCTGTTCCACGGCAACGAGGAGCAGAAGCAGCGCTACCTGCTGCCCACGATCTCCGGTGAGCGCGTGTCGTGCTTCGCGATCACCGAGCCGGGCGCGGGCTCGGACGCGAAGGCCATCCGCACCTCCGCCCGCAAGGAGGGCGGCGAGTGGGTGATCAACGGCGAGAAGACGTTCATCACCCAGGGCAACGAGGCGGACTTCGTGATGGTGTTCGCGGTGACCGACCGCGAGAAGGGCGCGGACGGCGGCGTCACGTGCTTCCTGGTGGACCGGGAGATGGGCTGGAAGTCCGAGCCGATCCCGACCATGGGCGAGTGGGGTCCGGCGGCGCTGGTCTTCGACAACGTGCGGGTGCCCGAGGAGAACGTCCTCGGCGAGGTCGGCAAGGGCTTCACCCTGGCCATGCAGTGGATCGGCCAGGGCCGCTACCTGCTGCCGGCGCGGGCGCTGGGCGCGTGCGAGCGGTTGGTCGAGATGGCCATCGAGCAGGCCAAGAACCGGGTCACGTTCGGTCAGCCGATCGCCGAGTACCAGGCCATCCAGTGGATGATCGCGGACTCGGCGGTGGAGATCGAGGCGTTGCGGTGGCTCGTGCTGCACGCCGCGTGGCTGGTCGACCAGAAGGCAGACTCGCGGCAGGCGCAGTCGATGGCGAAGCTCTACGGCGGCATCAAGGCCAACGAGATCGTGGACCGCGTCCTCCAGATCCACGGCGGCATGGGCTACACGCGCGAGCTGCCGATCGAGCGCTGGTACCGGGAACTGCGGCTGCTGCGCATCTACGAGGGCACGGACGAGATCCAGCGCCGCACCATCGCGCGGAACCTGTTGAAGGGCCACGCGAAGGTGACCGGCACGCTCGGCTGACGGCGGCACGCCCGGCCGACGGCTCCCCCGGCGACGTTGGGCGCAGGTGGTCGCACCCCGACCACCTGCGCGGCCACTACGCCGGCGCCGCGTCGTCCAGCCAGACCAGGTGCACCCGCCGTCGTCCCGTCGACCGGGACGTGATCTCGAACAGCGTCCGCGCGCTGTCGGCGCTCTCGGACACCAGGTGGAAGCCTCCCTCCACCGAGTTGGCCTCCGCGCGGTCCTCGAACGCCAGGCCGTAGCCGGCGACCCGCGCGTCCTCCGCCTCGCCGTACTCCTCCACGATCGCGAACAGCCGCGGCGCTTCCTCCAACGCCACTTCGCGCGCCAGGGCCGTGAAAACGTCGTTCACCCGTTCGTCCTTCCGGTGCTCTCGATCGGGTCACGGTGGTAGCGGTTACCCTGCGTCCACAACCCGTTACTGGATCGGCTGTGAGACTGCCCCCGCCTGACCACGAAATGCAAGATATGCAGATCGCCACCTTGCATTTGCCGTGCAGGACGGCGCCGTCTCGGGAAGGGACGACTGAACACCGTGGCCACGAAGAAGGGCACGCCGACCATCCGGCTGCGCAGGTTGGCGGGCCAGTTGCGACGGCTCCGCGACGGGACCGGCCTGCGCCGCGAGGACGTCGAGGAGCGGACCGGCATCAACGCGACCACGCTCTACCGCATCGAGACCGCCCGGAACCGGCCGCAGTACCGGACCCTGGCGGCGCTGATGAAGCTCTACGGCGTCCCGAGTGACGAGCAGGAACGCTTGAAGGCGCTGTACAAGCAGTCGGCCGGTGAAGGCTGGATGCAGCCCTGGCACGAAGACCTCCCCGAGGGGTACACGGCGTACATCAACTTCGAGAAGGAGGCGTACGGCCTCCGCCACTACTCCGGGTTGTTCGTCCCCGGCCTGCTCCAGACCGAGGATTACGCCCGCGCCGTAATCCGCGGGGTCCTGCACGACGAGACCGACGACCAGGTCGAGGACTTCGTCCGCACTCGCATGGAGCGACAGGCTGTCCTGACGAAGAAGAAGCCGCTGAAGCTCTGGGCGGTCATCGAGGAAGCGTCGTTGCACCGCCAGGTCGGAGGAGCCGACGTCATGAGGAGCCAGCTCCGCCACCTGCTCGACGCGGCCAAGGCGCCGAACATCACCATCCAGGTCATCCCGTTCAGCTCGGGGGCTCATCCCGGGATGCCCGGCCAGTTCGTCGTCATGGACTTCCCGGACCCGCTGGACACCGACCTGATCTACGTCGACAGCCAGGCGGGTGAGATATTTTTGGAGTCGGACGCCGACATCAAGCGCTTCAGGGCTGCCTTCGACCACTTGGTGGCAGTGGCCAAGAGCCCGGACGACTCGGCGGCGTTGATCGCCGGGATCGCCGCCGGTCCGGAAAAAGGGAGGTTCGGGCGACTGTGAAGCACAGGGATCTGTCGGGCGCGGCCTGGCGCAAGAGCACCTTCAGCGGAAGCGGCGAGTCCTGCGTGGAGGTTGCTCCGGTGGGCGAGCGCGTCGCCGCGCGTGACTCCAAGCACCCGACGGGGCCGACGCTGTCCTTCGCGGTCGCGGAGTGGCGGAGGTTCCTCGCGGGCCTCGAAGACGGTCGGGCGCAGGCGGTCAGCCGAGGCTGGTGAGCATCTGGGCGCACACGCGCACCAGGTGCTTGCGCATCACCTCGGACGCGCGGGACGGGTCGCCGGCCGCGATGGCGGCGACCAGGGCGTCGTGGTCGTCCAAGGACGCGTGCTGGTGCGGCGGGTCGTCCTGCAGGCCGCTGCGCAGCAGCACGACCCGCTGCTGGACCAGGCGCACCTGCTCGGCGATCCGCGGGCTCCGCGCGGCGTCCAGCAACGCCTGGTGGAACGCCAGGTCCAGCCGGTACGGGAACCGCTCCCCCGCCGAGTACGCCCGCCGCGACTCCTCGCACACGGCGCGCAGCCGCACGACGTCGCCCTCCGACCGCCGTGACGCCGCGAGCTCGGCCGCCGCGCACTCCAGCGCCGTCCGCAGCTCGAAGAGCGCCTGCACGTCGGCGGCGTCGGCCGTGGGCACGAACGCGCCCCGGTGCGGCGCGAGCACGAGCAGCCCCTCGGACACCAGGTGCCGGATCGCCTCCCGCAGCGGCCCGCGCGAGATGCCGAGCCGTTGGGCCAGCTCCACCTCGTTCACCCGCGCGCCGGGCGCGATCTCGCCGGTCAGGACCAGCTCGCGGACCACGTCCACTGCCTGACCGGCCAAGCTCATGTGCAGGGGAGGTGTCACGAACGTCTCCTAGCGCGCGGCGATGCTGCCATGTTAACTGTCGACAGTTGGCAGCGCAGCGGAGTGGAGAAGCGGATGGCGCACGAACTGGTCGCCGAGGTCTGGCGGGGAGAGTTCCTGGAGTCCGTGCACCACGGTTCGGTGATCGCCCTCGACGCGACGGGCCGCGAGGTTCTCGCCGTCGGCCGCCCGCACGACACCACCTACCCCCGCTCGTCCAACAAGCCCGTGCAGGCGCTGGCGATGCTCCGCCAGGGCCTCGACCTGAGCGGCGAACTGCTCGCCCTGGCCTGCGCCAGCCACTCCGGCGAGGACTTCCACGTCGACGGCGTGCGCCGCGTCCTCGACGCGCACGGCCTCACCGAGGCCGACCTCCAGTGCACGCCCGACCTGCCGATCGGCGAGGACTCCCTCAAAGCCCACCTCGCGGCGGGGCGGTCCAAGGCCCCGATCTACATGAACTGCTCCGGCAAGCACGCCGCCATGCTCGCGACGTGCGTCGTCAACGGCTGGTCGACGCACGACTACCTCGACCCGGCCCACCCCCTCCAGCGCGCCATCCGCGCGACGCTGGAGGACCTGGCCGGCGAGCGCATCGGCGCGGAGGGCGTGGACGGCTGCGGCGCGCCGCTGCTCGGCATCAGCCTCGCGGGCCTGGCCAGGGCTTTCGGCGCGCTGGCACGTGCCACCGCCGGCCCCGAGCGGCGGATCGCCGACGCGATGAACCGCCACCCCGAGTGGGTCGGCGGCACGAACCGCGACGTCACGAAGCTGATGCGGGCGATCCCCGGCGCGGTGGCCAAGGACGGCGCGGAGGGCGTCTACGCGATCGGCCTGCCGACCGGCGAGGCCGTGGCGTGCAAGATCGCGGACGGTTCCAGCCGGGCGCGGGCCGTGGTCCTGGTGGCCGCGCTGCGCCGGCTCGGCGTGGACGCGCCGGACGAGCTGGCCACGTTCCCGGTGCTCGGTCACGGCCGCGTGGTGGGCGCGGTCAGGCCGTCGCCGGCGCTGGTGGTCTGACCGGGCGGACTCCGGCACGTCGTGCCGCCCACCGGGTTGAAGCGACCACTACGCTGGGGTCATGGCCAGCGCCAGAGCCGCAGACGCACCGGACGAGCGCCCCCGGGGCGACCTCGACGACGAGCTGATCGGCCTCGACCCCGACGACCCCGAGACGCGGGCGTTCGCCGAGCACCTCCACCGGATGCAGCGCCAGCCGCCCGGCTTCACGATCGAGGGCTCGCTGGCGGGCGTCGAGCAGTTCGCCGACTCGGCCAACCGCGCGGGCGGCCTCCGCCGGCTGCTCGCGGTCGTCGTGGTGAGCCTGATCCTGCTCGGCGCGGTCATCAGCATCTGGTACTACCTCGGCGACCTGGTGGCCGTCTTCTTCGACTGACGCACCGGCGGGTTCGTCTAACGTGGAGGTATGGAACCTGTCGTCGGCGCCACCCCGAAGGTGGTCCACTCCGAGCTGGAGTGGCGGGAGATCCTGACCCCCAAGGAGTACGCGGTGCTGCGCGACGCGGGCACCGAGCCCGCGTGGGTCGGCGAGTACACGGAGACCAAGACCGAGGGCGTCTACACCTGCCGCGCGTGCGGGGCCGAGCTGTTCCGCAGCGAGACGAAGTTCGACTCGCACTGCGGTTGGCCGTCGTTCTTCTCGCCGCTGGCCGCGGACACCGTGATCCTTCGCGAGGACCGCACCCTCGGGATGGTGCGCACGGAGGTGCTGTGCGCCGCGTGCCACAGCCACCTCGGGCACGTCTTCGAGGGCGAGGGCTACGACACGCCCACGGACCAGCGGTACTGCATCAACTCGATCAGCTTGCGTCTGGTCGAAAGCCCTGACGGTCCAGCAGACTGAGGGCGCTACTCCGAATGATGACGGTATCGACACCAGGAGGAATCATGCGCATCTTCAAGGGCACCGACGGCGAGGGCTCCGGCGGCGTGGACGGCGCGTCGTCGTCCTGACATCACCTGGGTCGCAACCCTAAGGCTTGCTAAAGGGCTCTTGCTGGGGTGTGGCCTGGCGCACACGATTGCCTCCTGAGCTGGTGGACCTGGTTCCACCGAGGCCCACAGGGGGTGGACCGTGGAGCGACCGTGGGGGCTTTCAGGCCCTGAGTTCCTGGAGTTGTACTGGATCGGGCTGGCGTTGGCGCTGGCCGTCGCGATCCTCGGCCGAGTGAGCCTGCGGGGTGCGCGGGGAGGCGTCCCCGCAGGCCCGCTCGGCGTGTTGGACATCGCTTACCTGACCGGCGGGCCACGACGGGTGGTCGAGGCTTCCGTGGCCGGTCTCATCACGTCCGGCGCGTTGGCCCCGGCCCGCAACGGGGCCGTGCGCCTCGTCGGATCGCCGGTCGCCGACCACCCGGTCGACCAGGCCGTGCTCACCGACGTGGCGCGGTACCGCTACCGGACGTTGACGCTGCTGATCACCTCGGTGGCCGAGCAGGACGAGCCGCGCGCGGTCGGTCGTCGACTGTCCGAACTGGACTACCTGGTCGCGCCGGAGGCGGTGAAGTCCCGGCTGCGCAAGGCCGTCGTGCCGATGGTGCTGCTGTTCGTCGTCGGGGTGGCGCGCTGGGTGAACGGGCTCGCGATCGGCGCGCCCGTGGGGTGGCTGACGCTCCAGCTCGTGCTGACGGGCGTGCTGGTGGCGCTGCTGGTGAAGGGCAACCCGTTGACGCGCACCGCGAAGGGCCGTGACGCGGTGGCGAAGGCTCGCGCAGGCGAGAACACCGGGGGGTGGGGAGCGACCAGTTCGGCGAACGAGGCCGAGCTGGTCGCTCTCACCGGGTTCAGCGCGCACCCGGACGTCGTGCTGCGCGCCGCCGCGCGGCCGGTCAAGCACAGCCGGGCGCACGGCGGCCGGCACGTGGCGGGGTCGTACGGCGTCGCGGGCACCGCGGGGTGCG